>JAETSS010000260.1 GCA_021769545.1 Eubacterium sp. | reverse complement strand
TTATTGGCCATAAACCATTACCCTCACATCCCTTTTGCTCCCCTTAAAGCAACCTTAGATGTCGTAATATATTTATGTGCAAATCAGGTTTCTTTTATTCTGTTTTCAAAAAATCTATATAAGCGCTTTTTTTAAGATCTCAAGACCCTCGTCAAGTTCTTCGTACGTTATCGTAAGCGGAGGAAGCATCCTCACCTTGTCCTTGGCGGTCAGTATCATAAGACCCAGCTCAAGTGCTTTTTTCACTACATCGCCGGCTTCCTTGCCTTCTACCTTTGCGCCCAGCATAAGTCCCATGCCCGAAACTTCCTTTACCTGCGGGATCTCAAGCAGCTTCTTCTTAAGGTATTCTCCCTTAGCCTCCACTTCTTTGAGGAACGCGTCATCCATTCTCGTCAGGACCTCGACAGCTCCTGCGCATGCCACCGGATTTCCGCCGTATGTAGTACCGTGATTTCCCGGTTCAAGAACGTCGCAGCATTTTTCACTGAAAATGGCTCCGCCTATAGGAAGTCCGCCGCCTATGCCCTTTGCAAAGGTCACGATATCCGGCTTTATTCCGAAATATTCATATGCAAACAGCTTGCCGCTTCTGCCTATTCCCGTCTGCACCTCGTCTATCACCAGGAGTATGTCCTTTTCCCTGCAGATCTTTTCAGCAGCCTTTACGAACGCTTCATCCAGATTCAGGACTCCGCCTTCTCCCTGGATCACTTCCATCATGATGGCGCACGTATTATCGTCGGCCAGCTCCTCAAGCTGCCTGATGTCGTTGGCGTCGCAATACGCGAATCCGTTCAGGAACGGTGTGAAAAACTTGTGGTAGTTTTCCTGTCCCGTAGCTGTGATAGCCGCCATGGTCCTTCCGTGGAAAGAGTTGTTTAGGGTTATTATCTTGTTTACGTTTTCACCCTTGTTTACCGTTCCGTATTTTCTCGCAGTCTTGATAGCCGCTTCATTGGCCTCGGCTCCGGAATTTCCGAAGAATACCTTTTTAAGGCCCGTCCTGTCGGTCAGCATCTTTGCAACCTTTACCTGAGGCTCCGTATAGAACAGGTTGGATACGTGCTGCAGCTTCCTGAGCTGTGCCGTTACGGCCTCTACCCATCCGTCATCACAGAAACCCAGCGAATTCACGCCGATGCCTGCTGTAAAATCAATGTATTTCTTTCCGTCTTCCGATACGCAGTGAGCGCCTTTTCCGCTTCCTGCCACCAGATCGTATCTGCTGTATGTTCCTACGATCCTTTCTTTGTCAAGTGCTTTTATTTCATTACTGTTCATTCCAATATTTCTCCTCGTTTTCTTTTATTATAGCAGTTCCGATTCCCTTGTTTGTGAATATCTCGAGAAGAAGTCCGTGAGGTATCCTTCCGTCCATGATATGCACTCTGGAAACGCCTTTGTTTATGGCGTCTATGCAGTTCTCTATCTTAGGGAGCATTCCTCCCGATATCACGCCTTTTTCTATAAGCTCGTCCGCTTCGCTTGGATAGAGCTCCGATATTACCGATTCAGGATCTTCCGGATCGAGTCTTACGCCTTCGACATCGGAAAGGTACGCAAGCTTTTCCGCCTTGAGTGCTGTGGCTATGGCGCTTGCCGCTTCATCGGCATTGATATTGTATGTAACGCCGTCTTCGTCCATTCCTATAGGGAATACGATAGGAAGGAAATCCTTTTCTATCAGATCCTCCAATATCTTCGTATCTACGGATGTTATGTCACCTACGAATCCGATATCCCCACCGTCGGAATATTTTTTCTGTACCGTAAGGAGACCGCCGTCCTTGCCGCTGATGCCTGCAGCCTTGATACCGAGAGTCTGCACCTTTGCCACCAGCTCCTTATTGACCTTGGCCAGCACCATCTCCGCCAGCTCCATGGTCTCGGCATCCGTGACTCTGAGACCGTTTATGAAATTCGTCTCCATGCCAACCTTGTCTACCCATCGGCTTATTTCCTTGCCGCCGCCGTGTACGATGATAGGCTTGAAGCCGATGAGCTTAAGCAGCACCACGTCCTCGATGACGTCCTTCTTGAGCTGCTCGTCTATCATGGCGCTGCCGCCGTATTTTAC
>JAETSS010000259.1 GCA_021769545.1 Eubacterium sp. | reverse complement strand
CGCGCTACATCGTGCACGATAAATAATATAAAAACCGTGACTAAGCCTATCGATTTTACTTCATACTATATATTATACAAAATATATTTTCAAGATCGGAAAAACAGGGACAATGGAAAACAAACTGGAAAAACGATACGGTCTCGTCACAGCCGTTACCATGGTGGTGGGGATCGTCATCGGAAGCGGAGTCTTTTTCAAAGCGGAAAAAATATTGAACTGCACCGGAGGAAACGTGCTGATCGGTGTGGTGGCATGGGTTATCGGCGGCAGCATCATGGTGTCGTGCGCATATACCTTTGCCAATATGGCGACTAAATATGAAAAGGTCAACGGAGTGGTCGACTACGCAGAGGAAATGCTGGGTGCCGGATACGGCTACTATACGGGCTGGTTTCTGGCTACCATGTATTACCCTGCCATGACGTCGGTGCTGGCGTGGGTATCGGGTAAATATATATGTGTGCTTCTGGGCTGGGATATCACAGGCGGCTCATGCATGGTGATCGCAGGCTTTTGCATGGTTGCAAGCTTTGCCCTGAATACCCTGTCACCTATACTGGCCGGAAGATTTCAGGTATCCACAACGGTCATCAAGCTGATACCGCTGATACTCATGGCGGTGATAGGCACAGTCAAAGGCATCGGCAGCGGGCTGATGGCAGAGAACTTCAAACAGGTGGTGGTGCCGGCGGAGGAACTGGGAGGAACGGGCCACATACTGTTTATTGCGGTATGCGCCACAGCCTTTGCATACGAAGGCTGGATCATCGCCACATCCATAAACGCCGAGCTAAAGGATGCGAAGCGTACGCTTCCCAAGGCGCTGGTCATAGGGACGTTTATCGTCATGATAACATACGTGGCATATTATATCGGAGTCTCGGGCGCTGTCGAGAGCAGCGTGATGATGGAAAGCGGAGAGGCGGGAGCAAGGCTTGCTTTCGTAAGAGTATTTTCTCCTGCAGGCGGGTCGGCGCTGTTCGTGTTCCTGATCATATCATGCCTTGGCTCTCTCAACGGACTTATGCTGGGCTGCGTGAGAGGCTTCTATGCGCTGGGCGCCAGAAACGAAGGGCCGAGACCGGAGATCTTCGGGCAGATCGATCCGGCGATAAGGATGCCCGTCAACTCATCCGTAATGGGAGTGCTGGTATGCAGCTTCTGGCTACTTTATCTGTACGGAGCGGATCTGGCGGAGACCGGCTGGTTCGGACCCTTCGGCTTCGACAGCTCGGAACTGCCGATAGTAAGCATATACATTTTCTATATCCCGATATTTTTTATGATAATGAAGAAGGAACGCCAGTGGGGCGTATTCAGGAGATTCGTAATGCCCGCCCTTTCCATATGCGGATGTGGCTTCATGCTGGTAGCAGCCGCAGTCTCCCATAAAAGAGATGCCGTGTTCTATCTGATATTTTTCGCCATGGTGATGCTGCTGGGGGTGCTGTTTGGCAGAAAAAAGAAATCTGTTGTATGACGGGCGATTTTGCGGTATCCTGATTACGTGAAGGAGACTATGAAAATATGAACGAAACAACACGGATAACACATATAGATAATGTGAAACTCAGAGAAGACGGAAGGGCGGTAGTGATACTGGATCAGAGCCTGCTTCCGGGTAAAAACCGGTACATCCAGCTGGAAAGCGTGAAGGAAATGTATGATGCTGTTTTTCATTTAAAGGTAAGAGGCGCGCCTGCTATCGGCATATGCGCCGCTTATTGTATGGCGGTACTGGCTAAGAGAGTCCCGGAAAACATGTCCATGGGAAAGGGCATGGAGCTGGATTCTGCCGCATTCATGGAAATAATGGAAAAACACGGAGAGTATCTTAAATCGTCACGCCCGACGGCAGTCAACCTTGCGTGGGCGGTAGACAGGGTTATGAAGGCGGCGGAAGCTGCCCTCGATGAGACTGACCGGGGCGATAGTGATGACGGCAGCAGGATAGAACGCATCGCGGAAGCGATGAAAAGCGAAGCGATAGATATACATAACGAGGATATAGAGATGTGCAGGGCGATTTCCCGGTACGGACTGTCCCTCGTAAAGGACGGAGACGGCATCCTGACCCACTGCAAT
>JAETSS010000258.1 GCA_021769545.1 Eubacterium sp. | reverse complement strand
TATCAGATCTCTTTCTGTTCGGCAACCTTGCTTATAGCCAGTTCGTCGAGCTGCTCCTGCTCTATCTCGCCCGGCGCTTCGGACATAAGGCACTGAGCGTTCTGATTCTTAGGGAACGCTATGACCTCGCGTATGCTGGATTCGCCAAGCATCAGCATTACGAGTCTGTCTAACCCGTATGCGAGCCCGCCGTGAGGCGGAGTTCCGTATTTAAACGCTTCGAGCATAAAGCCGAACTTTTCGTTTACTTCTTCGTCCGAGAGTCCCAGGCTCTTAAACATCCTCTGCTGAAGTTCGCGGTCATGTATCCTTATGCTGCCGCCGCCAAGCTCTACGCCGTTGAGCACTATATCGTAAGCCTTGGCTTTTACTTCTCCCGGCGCTGTTTCGAGCTTTTCTATATCCTCGTCGCGCGGGGATGTGAACGGATGATGCATGGCGTAATATCTGCCGTCCTCTTCACTATATTCAAACAGAGGGAAATCCGTTACCCAAAGGAAGTTAAACTGAGAATCGTCTAAAAGTCCCAGCGTGGAAGCTATATCCCTTCTTAAAAATCCCAGAGAATCGTATACGACCTTCGCGCTGTCTGCTACTATTAATATTAAATCTCCCGCGGAGGCTTCCATTCTGCCGAGAATCTCGCTCATTTTGCCGTCGTCGAAAAATTTCGCGATAGGCGAGCTTACTCCATCGCCGGAAACTTTGAGCCATGCGAGCCCTTTCGCTCCGTAAGATTTTATCTTTTCCTGCAGCTTGTCTATATCTTTTCTGCTGAATTTATCCGCGCCGCCGTTAATATTAATGGCTTTAACCATACCGCCGCTCTCAAGAGCGCCCGTGAACACCTTAAATCCGCAGTCCGCAACGACATCTCCGAGATCTTTAAGCTCAAAACCGAAACGGGTATCCGGCTTGTCGCTGCCGTAACGCTCCATAGCTTCATCGTATGTGAGCCTTGCAAACGGGATATTTACGTCAACGTCTAAGACTTCTTTAAAAAGTTTCTTTAAAAAACGTTCCTGTATTTCTATTATATCATCGGGTTCTACGAAAGAAAGCTCCATATCTATCTGCGTGAACTCCGGCTGCCTGTCCGCGCGCAGGTCTTCGTCGCGATAACAGCGCGCTATCTGATAATATCTGTCTAAGCCTGATACCATTAATATCTGCTTGAACATCTGCGGCGACTGGGGCAGCGCGTAAAATCTGCCGTGATTTACTCGGCTTGGGATCAGGTAATCCCTCGCGCCTTCCGGCGTAGGCTTGATGAGCGTAGGCGTTTCTACTTCTATAAAGCCTTCCTGGTCGAAGAAATTCCTCGCGCAGATGGCGACCTTGTGCCTTATTTCCATATTTTTCTGCATCTTGGATTTTCTCAGATCGAGATATCTGTATTTCAGCCTGAGATTTTGATCGACATTATCGTCGTCTTTAATGTAGATAGGCGGAGTTTCCGAAGCGGAATATATTTTAAATTCATCGACTATTACCTCGATATCTCCAGTAGGAAGATCCTTATTTTTGGATTCTCTCTCAACTACTTTGCCCTTCGCGCCTATTACGTATTCGCTTTTCAGCTCGTCCGCCGCGTCGAATATCTCTTTTTTTACTTTATCCGTGAACACTATCTGGGCGATACCGCTTCTGTCCCTGAGATCGCAGAAAATAAGCCCTCCGAGGTTTCGTTTCTTGCTGATCCAGCCGTTTAAAACTACTTCCTTTCCTGCGTCGCCGATCCTGAGATTTCCGCACATATCCGTTCTTTTCCAGACATTTCTCATTATACCATCTCCTGACTCTTACGAATTATATTATTCAGATACTTTTAATTCTTTTATCAGATCTTCCGCCGAGATCTGTTTCTGCTCCGATGTTTCCATGTTTTTTAATGTGAGCTTGTTTTCTGCTATTTCTTCTTCGCCTATTACCGCCGTAAATCTGGAATTTACTCTGTCCGCATACTTAAACTGGCCTTTCATATTGCGTTCCGCCACGTCTACCATGACCTTAAAACCCTGCTTCCTGAGTTTTCTTGCAAGACTCTGAGCGTACAGCTTCGCCTCGTCGCCCACAAAAGCGATAAACAGA
>JAETSS010000257.1 GCA_021769545.1 Eubacterium sp. | reverse complement strand
CGCTGTAATAGTCTCCAACTATCGGCATGAATGCAGGCGGTGTCGAGATGCCTGTTGCCGCTACGATCTCAGGCAGATGCTTGTGAGCCTGAGCGATACCGTACTGTCTCGGACTGCATAAGATATCCTGGCCGCCCATATTCCCCCGTACTCTGTCTGCACCCTCATACTGGGCTATCATCTTCTTGCCGCCGCCGCTGTACCCCGTCAGTGAACATGCGCTAAAAGGATAGTCGGCAGGAACCAGCCCCGCCTCAAGAAGCGGTTTTATCAGCAGGATCACACCGGTAGCATGACAGCCCGGAACAGCTACTCTGTTGCTGCTTCTGATCCTGTCTCTCTGTTCCCTGCAAAGCTCAGGCATGCCGTATACCCAGCTTTTATCTGTCCTGTGGGCTGTCGATGTATCCAGTATCCTGCAGTCTGCGGGAGCCGCCGCCGCGATCTCTCTTGACGCCACATCCGGCAGACACAAAAAGGAAACGTCGGCCTTTTTGACCAGCGCCAACCTTTCCTCTAAATCCTTACGCTTATCCGAATCTATCTTCAATAATTCTATGTCGTCTCTCTTCTGAAAATACTGGTGTATCTTCAATCCTGTGGTGCCCTCGGCACCGTCAATAAATACCTTGTATTTCATTTCTGCCTCCGATTCCTGTATACTTATCTCATTTATTTTGTCTGAATTTTTATAAATCATCCAGCATATTTATTCAACATAGATTTTATGATACACCAGTATCCTTTTAATTTCAATATTTTTTTACTACTTTAACCCAATTTTTTTATTTCTTTTCTCAGTCTCCCTATTATCTTCTTTTCCAGTCTTGAAATGTAGGACTGGGATATCCCCATCCTGTCGGCTACCTCCTTCTGGGTAAACTCCCTGGTACCTGCCAGCCCGAACCGCATCTGAACTATTTCACGCTCACGACCCGATAGCTTTTCCATGGCATATACCAACAGTTTTTTGTTCACTTCTTCTTCTATATGTCCGTACACCTCATCGTTTTCCGTGCCGAGGATATCCGACAGCAGCAGCTCGTTTCCGTCCCAGTCAACATTGAGGGGTTCGTCGAGGGACACCTCTCCCTTGATCTTATTGTTCCGTCTGAGATACATGAGTATCTCGTTTTCTATGCATCTTGATGCATAAGTAGCCAGCTTTATGTTCTTTTCTATTTTAAATGTATTGACTGCCTTTATGAGACCTATCGTACCTATGGATATGAGATCCTCCACATTGACGCCCGTACTCTCGAATTTCTTCGCTATGTATACTACGAGACGCAGATTGTGCTCGATGAGAAGATCTCTGTCGGCCTTGCTGCCCTTCATGAACCCCATTATAGCCCTGTGCTCTTCTTCCGCGGAAAGCGGAGGCGGCAGGGTGTCGCTTCCTCCTATGTAAAAAACATTGTTTTTCCCAGGAAATAGCCTCTGCCTTATCCAAAAAATCAATCTTCTCGCCAACATGCTCATTCGTCTCTCCCTTCAAATCTCTCTATCCGCCATATATCTGGAAAGCAGCAGGCTGCAATCGCCTGACGCTCTTCCTTCTATATCCAGACTGCTTCCGCCCTTTGCCACCATGCAGCCTTTAAAGCTTCTGTCTCCCACCCGGATGTTGTCCGTACGGACCGATATCATCAGTCCCGTGCCGCCTATGGATCCGTATGGCAGCACCCCCATCCTCTCGGGGACCAGCACCCCTGCCCTTTCCATATCCTGCCACAGGCTCTCGCATGCAACGGCGGCGGGCTTCCCGTCAATGGGATCCCTCAGCTGATTGCCCGTATCGAGGAAGCCTTTTACGGTGAAAACCTCATCCGCTATGCACAGTGCCACACAGAAAACATGCTCACGATAAAATTTTCTCTGCGTCACCGTCCTGATGATCTGCTTCGCCGTGACCAGCCCCGTACCAATGAAAAGCGCCAGCAGTCCCGCCTTCATATCACCTGTGTATATTCCCGACGCCGTATATATCCCGGGGTTTTTCGTTATGAAAAGGAGTCCCATGGTAAGCCCTCCCATAAAATATGTAACGAGGATGAATACGACAGCTTTCCGCCACAGATCTCTGCTCCCGAAT
>JAETSS010000256.1 GCA_021769545.1 Eubacterium sp. | reverse complement strand
CGGTAAAACCTATTATATCGTTCATCGGAGTACGGATATCGTGGGACATATTGAAAAGGAATGCGGATTTGGCTTCGCTGGCGGCGTTTGCTTTTTTAAGAGCGGCTTTCAGCTGTTCATGGTAAAGCTGCTCCTGCTTTCTCTCCTGCTTTGCCATGAAATTCACCACCACGGCCAATGATGCTGTGGCAAGAAGAAGATATATCATTACGATGGCCGAGCCCAGATAACTGCCGCTGTATACTTCACGGCTCATCTGGTATACGCCTATCTCATAATCGCCGCAGTTCTGCACCGCCACAAGGTAAGACGTGTCATCTATCTCCGCTGTAAAATGCACTATCTCGTGCTGTCCTTTCGGAGCGGTATCCAGACCTATATCCTCCACGTTCTTTCCCACATATTTGCTGCGGGTGCAGCCTAAGATCTCACCGGAGGAAGAATCCGCCACGAAATACGTGTTGTCCTTCACGGGGATGCCTGCAAGTATATCCGAAATATCGTCGTATTTTTTATGCTCCTTGAGCGGTTCAGTCATACCCTGCTCACCCAACCGTCTGTTTTCAAGGATCTTCTCTATCTGGCTCAACATTATATCGGCTGACTCGTAATAATGCCTGCGGCTTGACGAAAACTGCAGCAGACATTGCAGTACTATAAGAAGCAGTATGAACAGCGATACCAGTCCTACGACCCTTTTTTTGAACCTTTTCTTCATCTCTATCACCCCTCTGACATATTACCTGAGACCGAATTCCACCAGCTTGTTAAAAAGCTGCCTTCTGGAAATGGAAAGGATCTCCGCGATCTTGTTCATATCGCCGGGATACCTTGCAATAAGTCCTTCTATATATGCCTTTTCCGCTTTGCCCCTGTATTCTCTCAGCGATTCGGTATAATCCGTCTCGAAAATGCTTCTGCCGCATGACCTGCTTTTTTCGGAAAAGAGCTCCGACGGCAGGTATTCTTCCCTGATCTCGCCCTTCTCGGACAGCACCATGCACCTTTCTACGATGTTCTTAAGTTCTCTGACATTTCCCGGGGAATCGTACTGCGTGAGCAGTTCTCTGACTCTGTCGCTCATATCTATATCGCGTTTTTTCATTTCGATGGAATACTTGTTTATGAAATAATCGATGAAAAGCGGGATGTCCTCGGGACGCTCCCTGAGAGGAGGAATCTCTATGACTATGGTGCTGATCCTGTCGAAAAGGTCCGATCTGAACAGCTCCTTGTCCATATCATCCTTGAGATTCCTGTTGGTGGCCGTTATCAGCCTGAAATCTACCGTGATGGGCGTATTGCTGCCCATCCTGTATATGGTCTTGTTTTCTATGGCCTTGAGCAGCTTTGCCTGGAGCCCTATGGAAACGCCTCCTATCTCGTCGAGGAAAAGGGTGCCGCCGTGGGCTGCCTCAAATAATCCTATACGTCTCTGGGTCGCTCCCGTAAACGCGCCCTTTTCGTGTCCGAAAAGCTCGGATTCAAGTATTGACTCGGAAAGGGCCTGACAGTTGAGCTCCAGAAGATTCGCATTGCTCCTGCTGCTCTTTTCGTGTATAAAGGAGGCCAGAACCTCCTTGCCTGAGCCGGATTCGCCCAGTATCAGTATGTTGGACTCGCTGGCCGCCGCTCTTTCCGCCAGCGTCAGCATATTGCTGAACCCGGCGTTCCTGCTTTCCAGCATATATCCGCCCCTGACCTTTTCCTCCAGTATCCTGTTTTTCATGGCGGCGGCTCTCATGTCCTTTATCTTGCGTATCTCCAGCAGAAGCTCCTCGGGGTCCGTGCCCTTGGTGACGTATGTATATGCGCCTGCTTTCATGGTCTCCACAGCCTTTTCTATGGTGCCGAAGGCCGTGAGCATCACTACCTCGGTATCGTACTCGCGCTTCTTTATCTCCTTAAGGAGCTCATAACCGTCCATCACAGGCATGTTCAGGTCCGATATGACGATATCGAAGCTGTTTTGCTCCATGATATCCAGCGCCTCACGTCCGTCGAAGCAGACCTCCGTGATATACCCATTGCCTTCCAGTATCATCTTCAAAACTTCACAGTAATCCCGTTCATCGTCTACCACCAGGATCCTCAGATTTTCCTTGATCATTTGCT
>JAETSS010000255.1 GCA_021769545.1 Eubacterium sp. | reverse complement strand
ACCGCCGGAGAATTATCCTCATACCTTGTGACTACGACACTGTTGATCTCCAGATCGTATTTCCTGAACACGTCGATAAGTCTCAGCACCTCCAGATCGTATGTGATACCGAAGTCCTGTCTCGTCTTATTGGTGGTGATGTCTCCCGAATAGATGCATATTATGATCTCCGCCTGATCCTTCATCTTTTGCAGCAGCTTTATCTTGGCGTTTTCATCAAACCCCGGAAGCACTCTCATGGCATGCTTGTCCTGCACCAGCTTTCCGCCGAATTCCAGATACCGCCTCCTGCCGTTTCCGCACCTTATCCTTTCCAATATATATTTGGACTGTTCTTCGATATACTTCTCTGCACTAAAACCTATTTTTGACATGTTTTCCTCCTAAATTTATTGCTGTGTTTTTAAAGCATTGCAAAGTACCGGGCCTGCCTGTCAGCTGACGCGCCCTGCGAAAAAGCGCCGCAAGCTATGACCGTGCAGGTCCCGGCGAAAGACAGTTATCTGTCGTTTTATATGTAAATGCAGCCCGTTATGATACGTCCGGCTGCATTCGACTGCATTCAGATGACCCTACAGATACGCGATAGCACAGGTAACCGTCGTTACCACCATGATAACTACGATGGCCACTGTAACTATCCTTATGGTCTTTTTGCTCATCATGTTACGTCTACCTCCTAAACTACATCAGCGTGATGTTGAGCTTGTTCCTTCCTTCCATCAAGCCCTTGAGACTGATGCTGTAATCTATATCTATTTGTCCGTCGCCCTGCTCAGACAGGGTGTTTTCCAGTTTATTGGTCAGGACCTCCAGCTCGATAGGGCCATAAGGCGTATCGTAATAGCCTGTGTAGCGCTTGCCCTTTCGGAACCTTATCTCGGTCCCCGTGCCTGCGCCGCGGCCGAAACGCTTCATCTGGACCTCCTGATCCTTGAGCTTGAGCCGCGTTTTGCAGCCCGGTATTCCCGACAGCTCGCTTTCCTCATATATCAGATACATGGCCTCGCCTCTCTTGTAAAGCTTGGCTTCCGTAACGAATTCTATGGAATCCTCACCGGATTCATCGTTGGCCTGATGGCCCTTGATCTTTATCATTATATCCTTCATTTCACTATCTCCAATCACATACTGTTTAATATTTCAGTCAGCTCCTGGCGGCTGAAATCATATTTTTTCAGGCAGAAATGGCACTGCAGCTCGGCCTTTCCGTCTTCCTCTATTATCTCCTTCATGTCTTTTTTGCCTATGGTGGAAAGCGCACGTGCCATCCTCTCATGGCTGCAGTCGCAGTTCCACGCTATTTCTCTTTCCTCCAGAGCTTCCGGCATGTACTCGTCCGGCATACCCTTGAAGATCTCTTCAAGAAGCTTTTTCACGATGCCGCTTTCCGTCATTCCCGCGGAGCTGCCCGTCACTCTGTCTATCAGCGTTGTAAGGGGCTCCATATCCGCGATCATCTTTTCCAGCGCATCCACCGCTCCCTCCTCTGCCTGAGGCAGCATCTGGATTATCATGCCTCCTGCGGCTCCTATGGAAAGATCGCGCTCTACCTTTACTCCCAGGGCAACAGATGAATTCTGCTGCTCCGATATGAAAAAGTATGCTGTCAGATCGTCTGCGATCTCTCCGCTGACCAGGGCTATGGTGCCTATATACGGTTCCTTGAGTCCCAGATCCTTTATAACCGTCAGATCGCCGATACCCATGGAGCCGCCGACGTCCAGCTTGCCGTTTTCCTTAAGTGGCAGCTCCACGTAAGGATTGGCGATATATCCCTTGACGCTTCCATCGCCGTAGGCTGTGGCAAGGATCTGCTTTGCCGGACCGTCACCTCTGAAATTGACGGTCAGCTTATCCTCGTCGTTCTTCAGCATGATGCCCATGAGTCCTGCCGCCGTAAGGACCCTGCCGAGTCCCGCCGATGCCACCGGAGTCGTCTGATGGATCTGTGCTGCCTTTTGCACCATATCCGTCGTTATCGTGATATATACTCTGTAAGATCTGCTTTTATCTATTGCTATTATAGCTTTGCTCATCGCCTGCTCTCTCCTTCGATTTTATTTGCACTGTTAAGATTTTATCATATTATGAAGCAAATGTTTAACCTTTTCTACA
>JAETSS010000254.1 GCA_021769545.1 Eubacterium sp. | reverse complement strand
GCCAAAACGTAATCTACAAATTCCAGACTGAGACGTCCACTGTAGTCGGTTATCGGAGAGATATCTGCTAACGCTTCCCGAAAGCCTTCCTCGAGAAACCATTTGTAGGAATCTTTCTGGACTTCAATCAGATTCGGCATTTCCAGAACCTCTTCTTGTCTCTGATAGCTCATACGCATCGTCTTACCGGAGACCACTGGACGTATTCTGTTCTTTTCCATGACATTTCACCCCGTTCTTTTTTAATACATCGCAGCAGGTCACCTTCCAGCTTCCTGCCACAGCCAATGACACTCATTGAAATAGGTACAATTTTTCACAATAGTGCACTCTACATATTACCACAAGTCCTTTTTGAAGTC
Source organism: Eubacterium sp. (assembly GCA_021769545.1). The sequence continues at coordinate 1,756 of JAETSS010000254.1, read as the reverse complement.
AATGAAAAAATACAAAAATTTGGAATAAAAACCAAAAGGCCGGGATTCGATCCCGACCTGTAATAGTCCTTTGGTTCAGATTACTTAAGTGTAACCTTTGCGCCCTCTGCTTCAAGTTTTGTCTTAATCTCCTCAGCCTCAGCCTTAGCCGCTGCCTCCTTAACGAGCTTAGGAGCTCCGTCTACAAGATCCTTTGCTTCCTTCAGGCCAAGACCTGTCACTTCACGAACAACCTTAATAACCTTAACCTTGTTCGGACCTACCTCTGTAAGCTCTACATCGAAGTCGTCCTTCTCCTCTGCTGCCGGAGCGCCATCGCCTGCTGCCACAACAACCGCACCTGCCGCTGCTGATACGCCGAACTCTTCCTCACAAGCCTTCACAAGATCATTTAACTCTAAAACTGTAAGCTCTTTGATCGCTTCAATAAATTCTGCTGTTGTTAACTTTGCCATTATTGTTTCCCTCCATAATATAATTTGTTGATATCATTTTTATTTTCGCTGAACACTGCCTTACATGCTACTCAGCCGCGGGAGCCTCTGCAGCGGCTTCTTCTGCAGCAGCCTCTGCTTCCTTCGGAGCCGGCTCACAAGCGCCTGCGCCGCCCTTCTCCGCGATCTGGTTAAGCACACGGGCGAAGTTCGTGATCGGAGACTGGATGCTTCCAAGGAACTTGGAAATAAGCTCGTCCCTTGAAGGGATCTTTGCGATCTCTGCCATTCCCTTTTCGTCGTAAACAATGCCCTCCACAACGCCTGCCTTGAGCTGGATTGCAGGACAATCCTTGGCGAATTTGCTCAGGATCCTTGCCGGAGCTGTCGCATCGTCCTTACAGACCGCGATCGCATTTGTGCCTTTCAGGCTCTCTGTCAGACCTTCGAATGCAGTGCCCTTGAACGCACGGGTCATCAGGGTATTCTTGTATACCTTGTACGTAACGCCCGCTTCACGAAGCTGCTTGCGAAGCTGTGTGTCCTGAGCTACAGTGATCCCGCTGTAACTTACGATCACAACCGTGGCTGCATCTTTGACCGTAGCTGCGATTTCCTCAACGATCGGCTGCTTTAATTCAATCTTTGCCATTTTCTTACCTCCTTATAGATTTGATAAACGAACGCTGTATTAGAGACGTCCGTCCTGCCGACAGGAGTTTCTGACCATATAATCAAGTTGGGAAAAAACATCTTCCCGACTCGCGCGACCCGTGCGCCGCACTGACGGCATATTTCCTCTGCACGGGTCTGCGCATAAAAACCTCCCGATCCTATATACACAGAAAACGGGAGGTAAAAGTCATCATCATAAAAACTCTTTCCTCGGTAGGCGTTACACTTACGCAGAACACATGATCATCTTCGTGAAATATGTCTGCACCTACTGTCTTCGGCATGGTCTTAGAACCTCTAATAACATAGCATATCTTCCATGCGGCTGTCAACCCATTTTTTTCAAATTCCTGATTTTTCAGCCAAATGTCACATATCCCTCGTCGTCAATGGTGACACCCGGCGACAAGCCGCGCATGTAGTTCAAAGCCTCCGCCTTCTCGGTGCCCTCGAGGTGCCTTGTGCGGCAGTTCTCCTGTATGCACGGGACGAAGCGGAAATACTCCATCCCCTCCTTCCTGATCCCGACCTCGACAAGGCAGGTGTTCTGTGTCTTTGAATTGAACCAGTAATTTCCGAGGCTGTACACGACCGGAACGCCCGACTCGGAATCCAGTTTCTGCAGGCAGTGCGGATGATCGCCTATG
>JAETSS010000253.1 GCA_021769545.1 Eubacterium sp. | reverse complement strand
CAATATAGATTTTCTTCCGAATATATCCGACAGCTTCGGCAGGAAAATAGCCCAGAAGATGCTTATGAATCCCGATATGGATATAAGCAGTCCCGCCGTCTGAACCGATATCTTGGCGATCTCCGTCCAATACAGTGATGCATATATCTGTATTATGTAATATCCCGACATATGTGTCATCGCCAGGAAGAAGCATACCCTGAAATTCCTGTAGCTCCACAGCTCTCCGAACATGCTTTTCCTGCTGAGATTATTATCGCTTCCATCATCGGCAGCAACCACGTCTTCCTTCTTTTCATCCGGAATAGGCTTAACGAATGCCGCAACACAGATCATCAGAATGAAGCCCGGAGCCGCCGCAATGAGGAATGCCACCTGCCACGAGGTCACCGCTACCAGCTGTGTGAGACAGATCGGTCCCAGCGTGGCCGCGATCACGGAAACTCCGCAGTTTACTATACCTACGGAAAGTCCCAGTCTTTCTCCTCTTACGGATTTTCCAAGAGCCGCCATGATAAATGTGGAGAACGGACCCTCTGCTATACCTACCAATGCACGCAGCAGAAGCAGCGAAACATACGATTGGGCAAGTGCGCAGCATCCGCCGAATATCGCAGTCAGAAAACCGCATACCACAAGCCAACGCTTGAGATTTCCCACCTTGTCCGCTATGGCGCTTACAGCTATCGCCGATATGCCCCACATGATGGTGAATGACATGTTTATCGTTCCTACCTGTCCGTTGGTAAGACCAAGATCAGGTACTATTACAGGGAAAATAAATGATATTGCCAGTCTGTCTATGAACAGAAATCCCCAGGTGAGGAAGAACAGCAGTATTATCCCGTTTTCATATTTCTTTGAATGAGTTACCATAATGACCTCCCTTCTCAGATCCTTACTTCTTATATACACACTTGCCGCGCTTGTATGTTTCAAGTACGGAAAGCGTTTCCCTGTTTATCGCTTTAACATCGTAAGGGCTCTTGTCAAGTACTATCATATCGGCATACTTGCCTGTCTCAAGGCTGCCCGTCTCCTTTTCCTTATGACATACATACGCACCGTTTCTCGTATACATCTGCAAAGCCGTATCCATCGGTGCCCTTCGCGCAGGGTTGTGGGCGTTTACTACAGCGTCGATCCCCACAAACGGATCCAGCGGCGAACATGGTGAGTCAGAGCTTCCTGCCACCGTCACGCCACCCTTTATCAGGTAATTGAAATTCTCATGCCTCTGTGCCTTTTCCTTTGAAACAAAGGCCTCAAAGCCGTTTCCCTTTTCTCCCAGATCCAGCGCATTTCCTATTGCAGGCTGCGGAATAGCCACAAGCCCTATTTCAGCTGCCGTTTCTATGAGCCTGTCGTCTGCCAGAGAGAAATGCTCCACTCTGTGCCTCAGTTCCTTAGTCCCGATCTCTCTGTGTACCTGTTCATAGATACGCACGATCTGATCTACGGCTCTGTCACCTATGGCATGGAAAGCACACTGCAGCCCTCTCTTTGAGCATTCATAGACGAAGTCATACAGCTTCTTGTCGGAGTACTCCAGCAGACCTCTCGTATAAGGTGCGCACGGGTACGGATCGAAATACGCCGCTGTAAGCTGCGGAGGTGAACCATCTATCGTCAGACATCCGCCTATTCTCGGCAGACCGTTTCCTATCACCTTCTCATAATCAAATGTCTGAGTGTAGATGACGTATTCGATAGGAAGCTTATCCTGAAGCTTCAAAAGTATATCGACATCTATATCATCCTTTACCATCATTCCGTCCAGCGCACAGATGGTAGTGATGCCGTATCCGGCGCATTTGTTGGCCAGATTCGTATAGATATCTACGAATTCCTCCTCGGTGTGGAGTGCATATATCTCTCCTATCACATGGAAAGAAACGTCGTCTCTGTTGAAATACCCGTCCTTTTCCACATACCTGTATTCCTCAGGCAGGTTGGCTCTTTCCACGGCCTTGCTGTTCATCACGCCGCCGTGGGCCGTCCAGAATACCAGCATTACCGTGTGATCTCCCGTCACCTCGTCAAGCTCATATCTCGTCGGGAGCTTCTTGTCGGTCATGGCTTCCGGCAGATTCATATTGCAGCCGCAGATGACTCTCGGCT
>JAETSS010000252.1 GCA_021769545.1 Eubacterium sp. | reverse complement strand
AATCTTGCTTAAATCCATATTACCCCTCTAGCTTAATCTTTATTATTACCTCAATAAAGTTCTTATTGTCCTGCCTATGTGCCAGATTATCAAGTATTACCTCGTTGACCTCCTGATTGTCCATGTTGCCGAGGGCTCTTCTCATGTACCAGATGGCCTCCAGCTCATCCTGATCCATCAGCAGATCTTCTCTTCTCGTTCCCGATTTGTTCAGGTTGATGGCAGGGAATATCCTCTTTTCGGAAAGCTTCCTGTCAAGATGCAGTTCCATGTTTCCCGTGCCCTTGAACTCCTCGAATATCAGATCGTCCATACGACTGCCCGTTTCCACCAGCGCCGTGGCCAGTATCGTGATGCTGCCGCCTTCCTCAAGCTTTCTTGCCGCTCCGAAGAATTTCTTAGGCTTGTGCAAAGCGCCGGGATCGAATCCGCCTGACAGTGTTTTTCCCGATGCAGGCACTACCAGATTATATGCTCTTGCGAGTCTGGTTATGCTGTCAAGCAATATCACGACGTCCTTGCCGTGCTCCGCCAGTCTCTGCGCTCTCGCCAGCACCATCTCCGCCACCTTGACGTGATGCTGCGGCATTTCATCGAAGGTCGAATATATTACTTCTCCGCTCTTGAGGGAGCGCTTCATATCTGTGACTTCCTCCGGTCTTTCGTCTACGAGAAGGACGATCATCTCTACATTTGGATAATTCTTCTCTATGCTGTTGGCCATTTTCTTAAGGAGCACCGTTTTACCTGCCTTAGGCGGCGCTACTATGAGTCCTCTCTGGCCCTTTCCTATAGGAGCTACGAGATCTATGAGTCTCAGTGACAGGTCTCTGCCGTCCTCCAGCGTGAAACGCTCCTTAGGGAATATCGGTGTGAGAGATTCGAAATCAGGCCGCTTGATGGCTGCACCCGGTTCATCTCCGTTGACGGTCACCACATAGAGAAGGGCTCCGAATTTGTCGCCCTCGTTAGGGTGTCTGCATATTCCTCTTACCTTGTCGCCTGTCTTGAGGTTGAACCTTCTGATCTGTGCAGGCGCTACGTATATATCCTTTTCACTTGTAAGGAAATTATTGAATCTCAGGAATCCGAATCCGCTGTCGGAAAGTTCCAGGATCCCCTCGACTTCGAATCTGTCGTCTCTGTTAGGTACTATTTTACCCTTCTGTCTGCTGTTTCGTGTCCTCTCATGGGATTCCTTCTCGTCATGAGTGTCCTGAGCATCCTGCGCTCTTTCGTATCCGTGAGCTTTATGTGGTCTTTGCTCCTGATTTTCCCCGGCAGCTTCCATATCATCGAAGGTGGTTCTGTTCTCATCCTCCGAGGACTGCTCCTGAGTACGGAGCCTGCTGCTTTCCGGTCTTGGGCTTTTAACCGGCTTCAACGCCTTGGCCGATCTTCTCGGCGCTCTCTTTTTACTGCTTTTTTCTGCGACCCTGGTCTGCAGAGCCTCCTGCTGCTTATCATCAGCTTCGGTATCTGCCGCTTCTTCGGGTTTGTCCTGCGCCGGTCCATCCTGCGCTTTGGTCTTGTCTTGTTTCTTCGGTTTTTCTGCAGTCTTGGCTTTTGCTGAGGCCCTGCCTCTGCCCGGCTTTTTCACCTCGGTCTCCTGACTGCCTTCCCCGGTCTCTTCAAAAACCTCTGGCTTTGAAACAGCTGCAGACTTTGCACCGGGTGCCGCCTTTGCATCATCTGCATCATCCTTCATCAGCGCGCTTACCAGCTCCGCTTTTCTCATCTTCTGATAATTTTTAAGGCCGAAGGTCTTTGCTATCTCCCTCAGCTCCACTACTTTTTTAGACGCAAGAGTCTTTTCATCTAATGTTTTCCACATAAATCCCAGGTCCTTTCTAATGGGTTATTTTACAAATAACATTTGAAAACAAAATGGAAGAGTATCCTGAACAGATCTAAGATTTTCACTAAAATAATTCTGAATCTTGATAGACTTTATTTCCATACTATACTTCACTTATATAATATACACTTATTTTTGAGCTCATACAATATTTTTTCATGCTAAAATTCGCGAAAAATCACACAAAAAAAGCACCCTATTCAATATTGGGGCTTTGTCGGTTGCATTTATGCCATATGTGTCGGAAAACTCATGATTTTTTGCACAAAA
>JAETSS010000251.1 GCA_021769545.1 Eubacterium sp. | reverse complement strand
ATGGACGATTTAAAAAGCGATGGTTGGAAGGAATGGGCAGCCGGTAAGGACTATTGCAGCGGCCTGTCTGACGCACATATCAGATCCAGCGCTGTCACCTTGGTGAACGGATATCTCACAGTGACATTACAGGCGGAATTTCCGGATAAACCCAGCGGCGCAGATTATGGTTATGGCGGAGCTGTTTATGTGTGCGAGGAACAATGGCAGCCCACAGCGAATACAGGAGGCAGCGATACGGAGTACTATGATCATCTGGCATTGGCCTCCGAAGACACGACAAAGAAATATTTTAATGAATGCGATGGCGGAAACTATAACGGTGAGGGAACATTCACGCTTACCTTTGACGAACTTACAAGCGGTAAGACTTATTATGTGTACTGCTATGTGTACGATACACACGGTTGGGGCGAGAAGGAGACTTACGGGCTGCATTGGGCGGTTTATCTTGGTTCCGAGACACCTGCTGCCAGCGCAGACAGTTCCTCCGACAGCAACTCTTCCGGCAGCAATTCCTCCGACAGCAGCTCTTCCGGCAGCAGCTCTTCCGGCAGCAGCTCTTCCGGCAGCAGCTCTTCCGGCAGCAGTTCCTCCGACAGCAACTCTTCCGGCAGCAGTTCTTTCGTGGATGCCTCTTCCGCCAGCGACAGTCAATCATCATGGACTGCCTATGAGGAAACGGTGACCGGTGAGATCAGGACGGCTGAATCCGGATCCACCATTGTCATGAACGCAGGAGTTACCACTCTGTCCAACGCCATGATGAAAGAACTGCTGAAAAAGGGCGATGTTTCCTTAAAGATGGAATACACATACGCAGGTAAGGATTATGTTGTCATAATCCCTGCGGGCGCGGCCCTTGACAACGATATTCCCTGGTATGGTCCGCTGTATCTGGCGGCCCACTTCGGAAACAGTCTGGAGACCGCAGAACCTGCAGCCGGAGAAGCCTATACGGTAAAATCCGGCGATACTATGAGCAAGATAGCGGCGGCAAACAATATGACGCTTCGGGAACTGCTGATCAAGAACCCTCAGATCAAGGATGCAGATAAAATTGCCGTCGGCCAGAAAATCAACCGATAAGATCTGCGGTCGTCCTGTGAAAGCGGCTGCCTGTGCAGGCATGGCAGCTGCTTCTCCGGACATTTGACTCTGCCCTTTGCCGCCATTTATCACAATTCCAGTCTCATATAAATCACTTCCTGAAATCCTGCCACCCGGGAATTAAAACCTTTAGGGTTTCTGCCATATTCCACAAACCCGGCTTTCTGATACACGGATAATGCCCTCTCATTGTCCGCAACCACATTCAGCTCAAGCTGGATATATCCCGCATCCCTTGCACATGCAATACACGCTGCCGTTAACGCCTGTCCTAGCCCCACTCCCCAAAATTCTCTGACGATGCTGATACCAAATTCGGCGCTATGTCGTACCTTATATTTTTCTCCTATCGCTTCAATCCCGGCGGTTCCCACGACTGCATTATCAACTATGGCAACTATTTCGATTTCATTTTTACTTTCGGATTTCTCTTTCAGATACTGGCTTTCCTTCATCACATCGAAGCTGTTCTCGTCCGGATAGGTAAGTAAATAATCGGTTTCTTCATGTGTCAGATTAAAGTTATCAAGTACAGCCTGTCCGTCAGATTCCATGCCATTTCTTAAACGGCAATCCATTCCATTTTTTAATGTTATCACTTGATCATATTTCATCGCCGATACCTCACAGGTCCGATTTTATAATGGATCAGTTACATATCTATCATATCATATTTGGGGATGTCCATCACCCAAATATGATTACTGTGCAACATAGTACCGGAAAATGCAGCCTCCACCGCACTTCCGGTCCTCTGTAATCAGGCTTACAGGCGCCTGAGAGAGTTTGGAATCGAACCGATTATAGATCTTATAAGAGAAGTCGAACAGCATGAACATACGAGACATAGCAAGACTGGCGAATGTGACCCCAGGCACAGTATCCAAGGTACTATACTGCATAACGCTGAATACTGCCTGATGTATTCATGGGATGAAACCGGTCAGCGTTATGCAGTCCGGTTTCACGGCAAGTGAAATCGTTAAGCAGTATAAATAATTATCCGGACATCAGCGATGCCACACGTCAGAACATATTAAAGATCATAGAAGAAAACCAATCGAGAAATCTTCCAAAA
>JAETSS010000250.1 GCA_021769545.1 Eubacterium sp. | reverse complement strand
TAATTGGATTTAAAATCGCCACGTGTTTTATCTACCGTCTTCTGTACTATGTCATATGTTCCGACAGGACTCTTGATGCGGTTTCCGTCAGGCTTATCGGCTCCTTCCGTGCTTAGAGCCGTAAGCGTCAGTCCCAGCGACTCCTTTGTATCACTGCCGACAAGCTGGGATTCGTCAACAGTATATGAAAGTCGGGTCTTCTCTCCGTATGTCTTTTCCACATCATCGGCGTAGGCGGTTATCTTCTTGGGCTTTACCAGCACCGTTACCTCCGACAACTGGGATTTGTATTTATCATCACTCGGAGTGAATTTCACGATGCATTTGAACGTTCCTGCGCCCGGCGGCATGGTACCACCTATATCCTCATGAGATTTATCGTCTTTAACGAAGGTAAAAGTCCCGTCGCCTGATGCCAGTATCAGCTCCGCTTCACCAAGGGTCTGTCCGTATGTCATCACTGCGGCCTTCGGCATGTTGTAATCCGCAGGATCGTCTCTGCGTACGAGATATTGACGCGTCAGCTCTTCGTCAGGCAGTACATAATTGGCGCTGTCTGTTCCCGTAAGACCCGTTATCTCCGCATTGTAAATGATAAGCTCATGGGAGCCTTCCGTCCAGCTTGGATTCGACGTCCCATCGCTTTTTACCACGAGCCTGCAATCGTCATCAGGCCTAACCAGATTCGTTATCTCTGCAGTTGGCGCAGGATCTCCCACCTTGAGATCCTTTGGTATATTCCACTTGAAATCTATCATCAGCGGTTCTACCTTTAGGTTCCCGTTGTTGAACTCTATCACATAATTATCGTTTTGCTGGCCAACGGCTTTAAGTGTAATATCATAATCACCTGCGTCACAATATCGATGGTTTCCTTCTCCTGCTGTCAGCATAAGCTTGAATTCATCGATGCTGTCGCCGCCTACGAGCTGTGATTCATCCATGTGCCATGTCAGCTCAGGCGTTTTCTGTCCATATATCTTCTGTCTGTCATCTGCCGATATGACGATCGGTCTTCGCTTTACCGTAAGCTCTGCGGGTATCACCGTAACATCGTAATTAGTTCCGCTGCATGAAGCCTCGTCTATCTCATACCGTCCCACGTCGCAGTATCGCTCATCCCCTTCACCGGCAGTCAAAGTCAATCCGAGATCATCCCGGGTGTCGCTGCCGACAAGCTGTGATTTATCAACGGTAAAGGAAAGCTCTGTGCTCTCTCCGTATATCTTTTCTGCATTTTCGGCGTAGGCGGTTATCTTCTTAGGCTTTACAATTACCGGGATCTCCGCCCATACCGATTTTTCATTGTTATCGTCAGGGGTGAATTTCACTGTGTATTTGGATATGCCTGCGCTCTGCGGCATTTCGTCGCCTATAGCTTTGTCTGACTTATTGCCTTCAACGAATGTAAATGTCCCGTTTCCGGCAGCCTGCACAAACTCCGCTTCACCAAGGGTCTGCCCGTATGTCATCACTGCGGCCTTCGGCATGCTGCAATCCGCAGAGGTTCTCAGTACTAGATATTGACGCGTCAGCTCTTCATCTGGAAGGGTGTAATTGAATTTATCCGCTCCTTCAAGACCTGTTATTTCCGCATTGTATACCGTGATCTTATCCGAACCTTCAGTCCAGCTGGCATTGTCGGTGCCGTCGCTTTTAACAGTGATTCTGCAGTCATCGTCAGCCTGCACGAGGTTCATTATCTGTGCAGTCGGCGCAGGGTCTCCCACCTTGAGGTCATATGGGATGTTCCATTCGAAAGATACCATCAGTGGATCCACCTTCAAGGTCCCGTTGCTGAATCTGATATCGTAGTTTTCATTTTGCCTGATGATCGTTCCTGTGATATCATAGCCGCCTACGTCGCAGGTCTGACTGTTTCCTTCTCCTGATACCTTAAGGTCAAGATCGAATTCGTCTATACTGTCACCTGCTACAAGCTGGGATTCATCCATATACCAAGTCAGTTCAGGTGTTTCCTGTCCGTACGTCTTCTGCTTATCGTCTGCCTTTATGGCAAGAGGCTTCTTATTTACCGTTACCGTCACTTCCTGCCGGATGCTGTTGTAATTATCGGTGTCCTTTGGTGTGAAGATCATCCTTTGTTTTTTACCGCTGTCAGATGTATTTAGCATCTTGCTGCCATCTTCGAATGCAAAGGTCCCGTCGCCGCTCTGTCCTGAAAGCTCTGCCT
>JAETSS010000249.1 GCA_021769545.1 Eubacterium sp. | reverse complement strand
AATCCAGCCCCGATACGCGAACGGCTGCCGCTTTAAGCTTCTTCATGTACTCCATGGACGGGGGTAAAACGTCTTTCATCAGATATTCTCTTCCAAGTCCGTCGTACTTATCCTGTCCCAGCCTGTGATAAGGCAGCAGATGCATCTTTGTCACGCCCTTAAGCTGCGACGCATATTTTGCAATTGCTTCAATCTCGTCTGTCCTGTCATTGAATCCCGGGATAACCGGAACACGGATGACCAGATTCGTCATGCCTGAATCTGCAATTTTCTTTGCGTTTTCAATCATCAGCTCATTGGAGCGGCCGGTAAATTCCTTATGCTTCGCAGGATTCATATGCTTAATATCCATAAGATACTGGTCAAGATACGGCAAAATACTTTCAATCACCTCATAGGGGGCACATCCCATACTCTCCATCGCCGTATTGATTCCCATTTCTTTCGCCGCACGCAAAAGAGCTCTCGCGAAATCAGGCTGACACAGGCTTTCGCCGCCTGACAGCGTTAAGCCGCCTCCGGAACGCCGGTAATAGGGTCTGTCCTTTTCCACAGTCTCCATCACCTCCCGGACCGTGATATCCTCTCCGATAATCTTAGGCTTTCCCTGTACCATCATCGTCTGAATATCATACTCCTGTGATTCAGGATTGCAGCACCACCGGCATCTGAGCACACAGCCTTTCAAAAAGACAATGGTCCGGATTCCCTTACCGTCATGTATCGAGAACCGCTGTATATCAAAGATACGCCCTTTGGTTTTCATGTAATCCATGATATTTGCACCTTTCTTTTTTTCTAAAGTCCCTGCTCCGTACGGTTAATAATATCATCCTGAAGAGATCTTGACAGCGTTGTAAACAATGCGCTGTAACCCGCGACACGCACAACCAGATGCTTATACTGCTCCGGATGCTTCTGCGCATCTAAAAGCGTCTCCCTGCTGACAACGTTAAACTGCATATGGCTTCCTTTCTGGTCGAAATAAGAACGGATTAACGCCACAAAATTCTCAAGCCCCGTTCTGCCGCTGAGTGCCGACGGATGGAATTTCTGATTAAACAGCGTTCCGTTGGACGCAATATAATGGTCCAGTCTGGAAACAGAATTTGCCGCCGCTGTCGGCCCGTTTACATCCTTGCCCGCCGACGGCGATACTCCGTCCGCAACCGGTGTCCGAGCCAGTCTTCCGTCCGGCGTCGCACCTGTCTGCGCTCCCAGAGGAACATTCGCCGATACCGGATAAAGCCCTGCCTGATAAATCCCGCCTCTCGGATTCTTAAAGGTCTCCATAGGTCTTGTGTAGGTATATGCAACATCTCTTGCAAAAGCATCTACCTCCGGAATATCATTTCCGAACTTCGGAACCGCTTCAATCAGCTCCAGAAGCCTCTCGCCCTTTTCCTTTATTTCCGGCGTCTCCGAAGCAGCCTTAATAGATTTAAGAATTACCTCTATTTCCTTTTCTCCGACTGTCTTTCCTGCCCGCTTAAGACTTTCCGCAATCTGAACCGTCATCTCGGAAATCGTTGTCGCGTCAAGACCCTTGCCGTAATTGGTAAGCAGCGCTTCCTTGTAATCCGCCATAGAAACTTTCTTTTCATCATATACAAGCGTTTTAATCGCATACAGGGAATCCGCCATATTGGCAACGCCGAAGCCCTGCGGACCGGTAAAGTTATAAACTGCCCCGCCCTCCTGTACGGATTTGCCGCGCTTAATACAATCGTCCACCATACAGGACAGATACGGAAGCGGGCATCTCTCTGCATGGGCAACATCAATTGCATTATCCGCATTTACAAGAAGACTTATGTTATAGTTCATCTGTGCCTTATACGCATCATAGAACTCCTCAAATGTGCTCATCTTTTCTACATCGCCCGTCCTGATGCTAATCTGCTCGCCTCTGTCTGCGCCGTTTGAAAATACAAGCTCTAACGGCCTGCACATATTAAAGAACGCCGCATCATGCCATCCCTCGGTCATGCCTGCTTTCTGCGGCTCTACACAGCCGATAATGTTATACTCGCGGGCTTGCGCCAATGTAAGTCCGCGGCTTACTAAGGACGGGATAATCACCTCATCGTTATAGTAGGCCGGAAGTCCCACTCCCGTACGGGTAAGCTCTGCCGCCTTAATCAGGAATTCATGCGGGGAGCCGTTCCATACACGTACGGAAAACGACGGCTGAGGAAGCATCACATGCATCGACGCCTGAATACACATAA
>JAETSS010000248.1 GCA_021769545.1 Eubacterium sp. | reverse complement strand
ATACGCTCTTCATACGCCCTTCTATCTTTATGGAGGATATCCCTGCGTCTGCAAGCTCCGGTATATGCTCCAGCATACACAGATCCTTGGAGTTCATGATATATGTGCCTCTTGAGTCCTCCTCCACCGGATAGTATTCGCCCGGTCTTTTTTCCTCCACAAGCTTGTATTTCCAGCGGCACGGATGAGCGCACTGCCCTCTGTTGGCGTCTCTGCTTATCATAAAGTTGCTGAGAAGGCATCTTCCCGAATAGGATATGCACATGGCCCCGTGTGCAAAGGCTTCCAGTTCCATGCTTTCCGGGATATTCTCCCTGATCTCGCGTATCTCCTCGAAGGTCAGCTCTCTTGCCAGCACAAGACGCTTTATTCCCTGGGCGTGCCAGAAATTGGCCGTGGCGTAATTGGTCATATTGGCCTGAGTGGAAAGATGAAGCTCTGCATCCGGTATCGTCTCCTTTATTATTCCTATAACGCCGGGATCCGATACTATGAATGCGTCTATCGGTATATCCTTTATGGTCTTAAGATATTCACGCAGCGGCTTTATATCCTCATTGTGTGCATATATGTTGAAGGTCATGTGACATTTCACATTCTTCTGATGGGCGTATCTTACGCCTTCGCGTATTTCATCCGTGGAAAGGTTGCCCGCACCGGCTCTCAGGCTGAACATCTCGCCTCCGAAGTATACAGCGTCGGCACCGTAATCCACAGCTATTTTCAGTTTTTCCAGGTCTCCCGCAGGAGCCAGCAATTCCAGTTTTCTCATTGTTTACAAAGTTCTTTCTAAAGTCGTATTTTCGGTCATATCGTCATAAGCTTTTTTATCTATGATGCTGAGAGAAACTCCATCTCCCACCGGCATCACCGAAGTCTGCGCATATTCCAGGTGCGTGATATAGCTTATGAATTCACGCATTCTTCTGATACTCGTCTTATATCTCTTTTTCGTGTCATATTCATCCGATGCCGTCATTCCCTTCATCAGCACGTTGTCGCATATCACAAGGGAATCCTGTCTGCACATAGGCAGCGCAAGGTCCCAGAATGCCTTGTAATGACTCTTTGCGGCGTCGATGAACACTACGTCGAAGATCTCCGGTTCCTCGCTGTTTTCCCGCGCCAGCTCCGCAAGGACGTCTCTGGCATCGCCGAAGCGTATGTTTACCTTATCGTCAAAGCCCAGCTCCGCTATGTTGCTTTTGGCGACCTCGTAGGCTTCGGGATCGGATTCTATGGTAGTGACCCGGCTGCCGCACCACTGGGCGAAGCAGCCTGCGGAATATCCCACAGCCGTGCCTATCTCAAGGATATGAGAAGGCCGCTTGATCCTAAGGATCCCGGAAAGGAGCTTTTCCGTGTCCTTCATTATTATCGGGACATGCTTTTCCTCTGCGAATCTTCTCAGATCTGCCAGCCTGGAATCCCCGGGTCTGTAGAGAGTATCCAGATATGCTGTTATGATATCGTTTGTTATATTCATGTTATTCTGCCTGCTCCGATGTCCACGGATGCTCCTGCACCACCTTGTCGTGTTCCTCGTTGGTCTTGGAGAAGATGATCTCTCCTTCCGGTGTCGCGTAGAAGAACATATTTTCCGTCGGCTGATAGTGCAGTACGCTGTCTATTGCCTTGCCATTGACTGCACAGATCGGTCCCGGCGGGAATCCCGTGAACTTACGTGTATTGTATTTGGAATCGGAATCAAGCTGCGATTTCGTCAGCTCGACGCCGTCCTTCTGATAGATATAATTTACTGTGACGTCGCTGCCGAGAGCCATATCCTTTTTAAGACGGTTGATGAACACGCCTGCCACCTCCGGCATGGCATCGCTGACGTTGCTGGATTCGCGCTCAACGATGGAAGCCAACGTCATGATCTGATGGATGGAATATTCGTTTGCCTCCAGATCGGACTTTCTTTCGGTCAGCTCCTGATCTGTCTTATCCAAAATAATCTCCGTGATGCTTTCTATGGTAGGAGACTCCTCCGTGACGAAATACGTTTCCGGATATATATACCCTTCAAGAGGATACATCACATCCTCCGAAAGTATATCGCTTGTCAGGAACCAGTATTTCTCTATGAGCTCGTTGAGATATTCCTTATCGGACCACATGGCAATGATCTCTTCTTTGGTGAAGTCTACTTCCTGAGCCATGGCCTCCGCTGCCTGCGGTATCGTGGAGCCTTCTATTATCGTAAATTTCTGTTTCGAAAGATAGTCGAAA
>JAETSS010000247.1 GCA_021769545.1 Eubacterium sp. | reverse complement strand
AGTCCGTCAGGAAGAAGAGCTCGAAAAAATGGAATGTCAAACACAGAAACTACATGCCCTGCTTGAACAGGGAATATATGATATAGATACATTCCTACATCGCCAACAGATTCTCGCCGATAAAAAAGCCTCGATTAAAAAGGCACTGTCCGAGCTCGAAAAAAAGAAAAAACAACAAAGACAGGTACTAAGCATCGACGAATTTTTACCAAAGGTGAAACATGTACTTGATGTATACGACGTGCTGGAAAGCCCCGAAGATAAAAACCGCCTCCTGAAGACAGTGCTTCAAAAGGCAGTGTATACCAAAACTGAAAAAGGCGTTAAACATATGAGGGATTTCGAAATTGAACTGTTCCCTCTTTTAAAAATATGATTGCCTATATCGTTGTGGCGCTAACACATTCGGTCCTCCCATGGCCGTCGCCCCCTACAATCAGGTGCGCCGCGTGCTCCAATACGGTCTCAGCGAGATACCGCCTCAGAAGATATGGATGGGCATGGCAAACTACGGCTATGACTGGACGCTTCCCTTCGTAGCGGGAGAATCTAAGGCGGAAAGGCTATCGAACCCTGCAGCCGAAGCGAGAGCCCTGCGTTACGGAGCCGTCATCAGATTCGACGAAACGGCCCAGTCGCCCTTCTACCTTTACACCGATGAACTTGGAAGAGAGCATGAGGTCTGGTTTGAAAACGCCGCAAGCTGGCGCGCCAAACTAAATATGATACCGGAATTCGGTCTTTCGGGTATAGGGATCTGGAACGTCATGGACCCGTTCCCACAGGGCATAGAGGTCCTAAACCAGTCTGTTTAGTTTCTCTCCCCTGATAAAGCTCTCGAGATTTTCCGCACACGTGTCCATCACTATGCGGCGCGCTTCGATGGGAATGAATCCGATATGCGGCGTTATAAAGCAGTTGGGAAGGCCTATCAGCGGATTGTCCTTTCCCGGAGGCTCCTGAGCCATCACATCAAGGCCCGCGCCTGCCAGCTTTCCCGATCTCAATGCCTCGGCCAGAGCATCCTCATCTATGAGCTTTCCCCTTGCCGTGTTGATGAGTATCGCTCCGTCTTTCATCCTGCCGATGAAATCTGCGTCAACCATCCCCGTATTCTCCTTAGTCAGCGGGCAGTTTAGAGAAACCACATCGGAGGCCACCGCCGCCTCGGGATCGCGGCTGTATATGTTGACAGTCATTCCGAGAGCTTCCGCTATCTTAGCTACCTTGCTTCCTATAGCTCCATAGCCGATGATTCCGATGGATCTTCCCGCAAGCAGCGTCACCGGCGCCTTTATAAAGGTATAATCCTGACTCCTGCCCCACTCTCCCTTTATGATGGCATCGTTGTATGTCTGTATATTATTTGTAATGCAAAGCAGCAGCGCTATGGCATGCTGGGCCACTGCGTCCGCCGCATAGGCGGGAACATTGGTGACAGCTATTCCCAGATCCCCTGCAGCCTCAAGATCCACGTGATTGAAACCGGTAGCCACTATACCAATGTATTTGAGCTCTTTGCAGCTTTCCATTATGCTGCGGTCAAGCTCCACGGAATCTATCAGCACCGCCTCGGCGCCCTTCATCCGCTCCGCCAGCTCCGATCTGGACGTCCGCTCATAGCATGTCAGCGTGCCTAGCTTCCTCAGTCTTTCCCAGGAAATATCTCCCGGATTTATGATAGCATGATCTAAAAATACTATGTTCATATCTAAAGCTCCAGTTCGTACATTATCATGGCGATGGCAGCAAGTCCGGCAGTCTCCGTCCTCAGCGTTGTCCTTCCCAGGGATACGGATCTGCCTCCCGCTGCGACTATCGCCTCCGCCTCTTCCCGGGAAAAGCCTCCCTCGGGGCCTATTATCACGGCGATGTTCCTGATATCCGCCGGTCCGCTGCCGCTGCCATCCTCCGCAGCTCCGCCTGCGCTTATCTCTCTCAAAACATCCTTTATGGTGACTCCGTCCTCGTTTTCATATGGAAAGAGCACAAGATCAAAATCTCCGAAGGCTTCTATGACGTCCCTTGTCTTCACCGGCGTGCATACCTTAGGGATCAATCCACGTTTGCACTGCTTGACGGCTTCATCTGCCACCTTCTGCCACCTTTTCACCTTCTTTTCGGTCTTACCGTTATCGGTTACGACGCTCCTTGCCATGAATACGGGAACGATCCTGCCGACTCCAAGTTCCACCGTCTTCTGGACTATCAGCTCCATCTTTCCCTGCTTTGGCATTCC
>JAETSS010000246.1 GCA_021769545.1 Eubacterium sp. | reverse complement strand
TGTAATTTTTTCCTTTCAGGCTCATCATAATTAAAAATCATCCGCTTCCTCTCTTTTCCCCGCTTCATATATTCACAGTGTTAGTTTCTGTTTTTCACTGGGTTTTATACTTTTCATTCCATGCGCAAAAAATTTATAAATTTCCACTTGACATGCATAAAAATTCATGACATAATAATTGGCAAATGCGAAGACCGGAAATCAGTAGGTCCTGGAAATCCCACAGAGAGTTGCCGGGTGGTGAGAGGCGCAGGGAGGAAACTGACTGAATACATTCTGCGAGCAGTCTGCTGAACGGCAGGCATCCCGGGTGAGATACAACATATCGTGTACTCATCATCGGAGCCGGGCCAATTAGGTCAGAACGGGTTCACCCGTCACAGTGAACGAGTTTTATAACGAACTCGATGAGGCTGCAGTTGTGAGACTGCAGTGAACAGAGGTGGTAACGCGGTATCAACTGCCCTCTGAACATAGCATAGTTCGGAGGGCAGTTTTTTAATACTCCGCAAGATCGGCTCTGATAAATTCTGTCCTTCAAAAATACTAAGGAAAGGACGAGAAAAACTATGTTAATCAAAATCTTACTACTTTGTGTCTTCTTTGCGGTAATGATATGTATAGGTCTGTACTGCAGAAGGCACGCAACAGACGTTAACGGATTCGTACTTGGCGGCCGCTCCGTAGGACCGTGGCTTACAGCCTTCGCTTACGGAACATCGTATTTCTCCGCCGTTATCTTCATCGGCTACGCAGGACAGTTCGGCTGGAAATACGGTATCGCTTCCACATGGATCGGTATAGGAAACGCACTGATAGGCTCACTGCTGGCATGGGTCATCCTGGGAAGACGTACGAGGATCATGACTCAGCATCTTGATTCCGCGACGATGCCTGAGTTCTTCGGAAAGAGATTCGACAGCAAGGCTCTCAAGATCGGAGCTTCCGTCATCATCTTCATATTCCTTATCCCGTATACTGCATCATTATACAACGGATTATCCAGACTGTTCGGTATGGCATTCAATATCGACTACACCGTATGTATCATCATCATGGCAGTGCTGACAGGTATATACGTTATCGCAGGCGGCTATATGGCTACTGCCATCAACGACTTCATACAGGGTATCATCATGCTGTTCGGTATCGTCATAGTCATCGGCGCAGTACTGGCAAGCAAGGGCGGATTCATAGAGGCTCTCAATGGTCTTGCTTCCGTTGAAGACCCTGCAGTCTCCACTACACCGGGAGCATTCAACTCCTTCTTCGGACCTGACCCGCTCAATCTGCTGGGAGTCGTGATACTGACGTCTCTGGGAACATGGGGACTTCCTCAGATGGTACAGAAGTTCTACGCCATCGAAAGCGAAAAATCCATACATAAGGGAACCATCATCTCAACGCTGTTCGCCCTGGTCGTAGCAGGCGGCTGCTATTTCCTCGGCGGATTCGGAAGACTGTTCTCAGATCAGATAAATGTAGAGGCTGACGGATTCGATGCCATAATCCCGACTATGATATCGAACCTGCCTGATATACTTGTAGGTCTGGTGGTACTGCTGGTATTATCGGCTTCCATGTCGACACTTTCATCCCTTGTTATCGCATCCAGCTCAACACTTACCATCGACTTCCTGAAAGATAACTTCATAAAGAACATGTCCGAAAAGACGCAGGTCTTCGTGATAAGAATACTCATCGTACTGTTCATCGCCATCTCGGTAGTCATCGCCATCGTTCAGTACAAGAGCAACGTGACATTCATAGCACAGCTCATGGGAGTTTCATGGGGTGCTCTGGCAGGCGCATTCCTTGCTCCGCTGCTCTACGGACTTTACTGGAAGAGAACTACCAAGATCGCATGCTGGTGCAGCTATATCTGGGGCGCAGGTCTCATGATACTGAACCTTCTGTTCAGAGAATCATTCCCGCTCCTGCTCCAGTCGCCGATAAATTCCGGTGCTCTGGCTATGCTGGCAGGATTCATCATCGTACCTGTTGTCAGCCTGATAACATCAAAGCCTGATGAGACTCTGGTGGAAAACTGCTTCTCATGCTATGAAAAGGAAGTCAAGGTCCCTGCCAAATTCTCACTTGGTGACGAAGAATAATTACGCAGAAGAATAAGTACATATATAATATGACATGTACGGGGCTGTCCCATTAAGAAAAGATCGTGTTTACAAACCTCTTAATGTGACAGCCCCGTTTTATCGTTTCTGTGACCGCTATCGTAAACCGGATCCT
>JAETSS010000245.1 GCA_021769545.1 Eubacterium sp. | reverse complement strand
ATGCCAAGGGCGGAAAAGCGCTCAATGCTTATGTTATATGCGGGATGTTTTTAGTCGGATTCATCGGCATCATGATAAACGGACTGGAGTTTTTCACATTGAGCTTCCTGATAATCGTTTCGGGGCTCATCGCTTATATGGCATTCAAGCGCAAATACGGCGGTCTCTATTCAAAGGATCCCGAAAAATATCCTATCAATCATAAGACAAAGCTGGCGCAGGGCGACATATGGCGTATAGGGATATTCTTTGTGATCTTCGGGCTGCTAATGTTCGTCGGCTCATTCGTAATATCATGGTATGAAGGAGCCTGGGGACCTGAGTACTATCTGGAAGTGTACGGCAGCGGATTCCTCAGCAATTTCGGCGCAATGATAACGACATGCAGATGGTGCGGTATAGGAGGCGCTGTATTCGGGATAATCTTATACATTATCGGACGAAAAACCGATAACGTTACCGTTCAGCCGTCAGATAAATAAACCGTTTTTAAAAGCGAAGCATTTGAAATAAATCTTCGCTTTTTATTATTTAGTATGATTTTATCTTGACATTTCATCAAAAAACGTGTAGGCTGTAAACGAAGTTGATAGAGGCGCAGTGGATAACAGTAATCGCATTTAGGTGGCAACCGATGAAATCGACGAAAGGAGACACTGCCGAAGGGTCCGCTCAGGCATGACGGATTTCTGGGATATGGCAATAATAGGTCATATACTCCTGCCCCTGACAGGGTAGAGGCGCTATCGGTTCAGCAAAAACAGTTGCGGTTCTTGTTGCATCGATAGGATGCAACTTTTTTAGTATATGGAGAAAATCACACATGATATCTCCGCCCCACCGGATCAGCCGGGCAAATCCCCGGATGACCGGGAGCACAAATTTTTAAAAGGCAATTATAAGGAGGAAACAAATATGGCATTATTTACAGGATGCGGAGTAGCTATCGCAACTCCGTTCAATGAAGACGGATCGGTGGATTTCGAATCTTTCAGAAATCTCATCAACTGGCAGATCGAGCAGGGTATCGATGCGATCATAGCCTGCGGTACATCAGGCGAGGCTTCCACTCTCGACGACGAGGAACACATCGCAACGATAAAATTCTGCGTAGACGTGACTGCAGGCAGAGTTCCCGTTATCGGCGGAGCAGGCAGTAACGACACGAGACACGGTATCAATCTGGCAAAGCGCATCGAAGAAACCGGCGTAGACGGTCTGCTGCTGGTTACACCTTATTACAATAAATGCTCACAGCAGGGCCTTATCGAGCACTACACTGCAACTGCAGATGCGGTATCCATCCCTTGCATCCTTTACTCCGTTGCAGGCCGTACAGGTGTGAATATCGCTCCCGCAACGGTGGCTGAGCTTGCAAAGCATCCTAATATCGTAGGTATCAAGGAAGCAAGCGGCAACATATCTCAGGTAGCTGAAATATGCAGAGTCGTACCTGACGATTTCGCAGTATACTCGGGCAACGACGACATGGTGGTTCCTCTTCTCTCACTGGGCGGAGTCGGCTACATATCCGTTATCGCCAACATCATGCCTAAGGAATCGGTGGAGATGTCAAGAAGCTTCCTGAACGGAGATGTCAAGAGAGCAAGAGAACTGCAGCTTTCAATGAAACCTATCATCGACAGCATGTTTGCAGACGTAAATCCTATACCTGTCAAAGTGGCACTGGCAAAGATGGGAATGTTCAAGCCTTATTTCAGACTACCGCTCTGCCCGCCTAGCGCAGAAGTGGATCAGCTGATCGAGCAGGAAATGAAGAAGATGGGCCTGATATAATCAAGATAACGAAAGAAGGGAATTATGGCTTAAAGTCGTAATTCCCTTTTTATATGTGTTTTTTCGGCTCCGCCTTAGGGGCTTCCGGATTTTTTATGGAAAGGTGCACTGTTTTGGAATGCAGGCGCTTATGGACTAGTCCCGGGTAGGTCTGTTCCATGCAAAATGGGAGCCGGGCTTAAAGGTTTTACCTTTAGCGCCACAGCTCCCTGTCACATCGTTTCCTCAAGTCAGGAATGGTACTATATAATTATTGTAATTAAAGAGGTTTTACTTCCGTTTCAAGAGTGATGTCCAGCTTGGCTGCATAGTCAAGGTACTTATCGCATTCCTCGTATGTCAGCATATCGGATGAGATAAGTCCCGTCTGAGTGTAGTCGTCGTTTACGAACATCTTAGTGAAGAGCGATCCGCACTGTCCAGTCAGATACTGTTCTCCTGTGATCCCTGCTCTCTCAAATGA
>JAETSS010000244.1 GCA_021769545.1 Eubacterium sp. | reverse complement strand
AAGGGAAACGATTTCAGCGGTAAGACGGTGATACCGTTCTGCACTGCAGCCTCATCGGATATAGGAGAGAGTGGTGAACTGCTGGCAGAGATGGCGGGAACAGGCAGCTGGCAGCAGGGCAGGAGATTTTTCGGCAGTTCTTCGGCAGGGGATATACAGAGCTGGCTCGATGAGCTGGAATAAGGTATGGAGCGAGAACTACGGCTATGAAAGCTGCCGCCTATATTGATAATCCTCACGATTTATGGTATCTTGTCTTTGCAGTAAGAAAACATAGCATACGAGGTAATTATGAAGAAGGCAGTAATGTTGTTGCCGGTGATCGCAGGAGCTTTATGGGGATCGGCCGGCATATTTGTACGAACTTTTGATGAATTCGGTTTTGACAATCAGACCATCGTCGTGAGCAGATCGGTCACGGCGTCTGTGTTGTTGCTGATAGGTATCATGATCTTTGACAGATCCATGTTCAAGATCGAGCTGAGGGATTTCTGGATATTCCTAGGGTGCGGTCTCATGGGAGTCGTGGGACTCAATCTGTGCTACAACGCCGCCATAACAAAGCTTACGCTGTCGCTGGCGGCGGTTTTGCTGAGCTTATCCCCTATATTTGTCATGATCTTAGCGGCCGTATTTTTGAAGGAAAAGATATCTTTAAGGAAAATCGGCTGTACCGTGCTTGCCGTGCTGGGCTGTGCGCTGGTAAGCGGCGTGTTCGATCCGGGCGCCGATGTAAAGCTGTCCGTATTGGGCGTGCTTGTAGTTATCACGGCGGCTGTATTCTATGCGCTCTACAGCATATTTTCCAAGGTCGCTACAAAACGAAATTACAATGTGTTCACCACTACATTTTACAGCATGGCTACAGTCACTCTGATGATGAGCCCATTTTCGGACTGGGGAATGATCGGAAGCTTTATCGCCGCAGGCCCGGTGAAAAACACAGCGTTTATCGTGCTGAACGCCCTCTGTGCGTCGATACTGCCGTATATACTTTACAACATATCCCTCGCATATGTGGATACAGGCAAGGTATCTATCCTGGCCGCAGGAGGAGAACCGTCGGCGGCGATGATATTTGGTCTGATTTTCTTCGCGGAAATGCCTACGATCCTGTCCATGTGCGGGCTTGCCATTACCATCATAGCACTGTGGCTTTTGTGCAGACCTGCCAAAGTACACGGCAAGGGTAAAGAAGGCAGGGACGATGGATCGTCAGCTAAATGACTCTAAAGGATATTTCTAAGAAAGCCGAATATAACAAAAAACACGATAAGCACCACCGCCATTATCTCGGTCCTTCTGCCCACCTGCAGCGAACCGCACTTTACATAATTGCGGCACATGGCCGCTACGATGTACAGCAGCAGGGGCAGCGTTACAAGCAGCAGCGGATTACAGCGAAATGCCGCTGCCGGATCAAGCTGTATCAGAGCCAGAAACATTCTCGTGGCTCCGCAGCCGGGACAGAGATATCCTGTGATGCTTCTAAAGGGACAGGGCAGATAAAGCCCTGTTTTTATCATTATTGCAGCGCCTACGATCCCCGCAGTGATGAGAACGGAGATCACCAGCGCTGTTTTTTTCTTTCGATATTCTTCGGTATTGATGGTCACTGAGATCCCTCACAGATCAGCGATACATGCTGTCGTGTACATCGATGGTGGTATTGACCTCGTTCTGAGCAAGAGCCATGGTGATGATGTTGAAGCCGAACAGAGTCAAAAGCAGATATACGATGGAATCATCAGCTCCGTTGACTCCTCTCAATTCTTTCATCTCGCCTGTCTTCTTTCCAAGCTGATATGCCCAGTAGATACCGTAGATGCCGCAGGTCACCAGAGTCAGCAGGAATGCTATGGCACCTGACGTGTCGTTGCGTCTTGACAGGGTATTCACATCATCGGTAAGCACGATGAACCAGTAAATACTGTATATCCCGCATGTAACGATGGAAAGTATTATTGCTACGGGTAAACTTCTCTTCATTATCGATCCTCCTAAATATGTAACTATTGTATTATATATTTTATTGTACCATAAAATATTACATGTATGTCGATTTATGTAATATATTTTATGCAAAGGTCGTGGATGGGCTTGATTTTCGGCTGACCGGGAGTTATAATGGCTAAAACAACTGAACAGCGGGGAGCTTGTGTTACAGGCTGAGAGGAAGGTAGGACCTTCGACCCATTACCTGATTTGGATAATGACAACGTAGGGAAGTCTGGAAATACAGCGAGTATATTTTAATATTGTAA
>JAETSS010000243.1 GCA_021769545.1 Eubacterium sp. | reverse complement strand
TGAAAGGTGGATGTCAATATATTTGTTGGATTTTTCTTCCATTTGATTGTTGGTAATTACATGTGCCGAAAAATGACCTTTCTTTTACTTTATGTGAAGCCCCTGCCTTACTAGCCATACTATCATCCATTGTATTCCAAACTATCAAAGTACTCTTGAATGTAAAAGGCTTATTTTTCTGCAATCATTTTCATGTTTCTTTTTAGCAATGACAACCGATAAGGAAATCATGCAATCGATTCGATTTTTCGATCATCTGATTGTATGATCCAATGGGTTTCAGCGCTCTATATTGTAAATTCTTCACTTAATAAGTAATTTTTCTTGCTCGGCCTCCCCCTCATGCTCTGCAAGTGTTGAAAATCATACAATTATCAATTTATATTTTCACATTGATTGTATGATTAATCAAAAAGGCCAATCCTTCACTCTTATTCTCAAAAAAACAGAGCATATCTTTAGCTGATATACTCTGTTTTAATGTGCTTTATCTTAATGCTCATTCAAGCAGGGACCTTCCAACGATTTACTCCGTAAATCGGGATAGGTCTTATCGCCGTAAGGCACCACGGGCTAAAGCCCTGTGCCTCTGGCAAGACACCTGCCGCGGCTCTGGCTTCGTTTCACTCGCCAATCACCGGGCTAGGGGTTCTTATTTCTGGGCGATCGCTGCCTGTGCTGCGGCGAGTCTTGCGATCGGTACTCTGAACGGTGAGCATGATACGTACTGTAATCCGATCTCATTGCAGAATGCGATGGACTTAGGATCTCCGCCGTGTTCTCCGCAGATTCCCAGCTTGATGTTCGGTCTTGTCTGCTTACCCAGCTCTACTGCCATCTTGACCAGCTTGCCTACGCCTGTCTGGTCGATGCTCTGGAACGGATCGTCTTCGAAGATGTTCTTGTCTCTGTATTCCTTGATGATATTGCCTGTATCGTCTCTTGAGAATCCGAATGTCATCTGAGTAAGGTCGTTTGTACCGAAGGAGAAAAATTCAGCTTCCTGAGCGATCTCGTCTGCTGTGAGTGCTGCTCTAGGGATCTCGATCATGGTTCCTACCAGATAATCGAATTTCACGCCTTCTCTTTCCATTACGGCATCAACTGTCTTGACAACTGTAGCCTTTACGTCAGCCAGTTCCTTAACGCTTCCTACCAGTGGGATCATGATCTCAGGAGTGATGTCGAGCCCCTGTTCTTTTCTTACTTCGATAGCAGCCATGATGATAGCTTCTGCCTGCATCTCTGCGATCTCAGGGTATGTTACTGCAAGACGGCAGCCTCTGTGACCCAGCATAGGGTTGAACTCGTGAAGCTCTTCTGCCTTCTTTGCAAGCTTTTCATAAGGTACGTTGATCTGTGCCGACAGCTCGTGGAGTTCTTCGTCAGTATGAGGAATGAACTCGTGGAGAGGTGGGTCCAGTAATCTGATGGTTACAGGTCTGTCACCCATGGCCTCGTAGATTCCCTTGAAGTCTCCCTGCTGATAAGGAAGGAGGAACTTGAGCGCTTCTCTTCTTTCAGCTTCCGTATCCGACATGATCATTCTTCTGATTGCAGGAATTCTCTCTTCTTCAAAGAACATGTGCTCTGTTCTGCAGAGACCGATACCTTCTGCTCCGAAGGCTACAGCCTGCTTAGCATCTCTAGGGTTGTCGGCATTTGTTCTGATCTTGAGAGTTCTGATCTCATCTGCCCATGACATGATCTTTCCGAAGTCTCCGGATAATTCAGGAGGTACTGTTTTTACCTGACCCTTGAGGACTTCACCGGCAGTACCGTCAAGTGAGATGTAATCTCCTTCCTTGAATACGTATTCGCCGATAGTCAGCTCCTTACCGTCTTCGTCTACCTTAATCTCCGAGCAGCCTGATACGCAGCACTTACCCATACCTCTTGCTACTACTGCAGCGTGGGATGTCATACCGCCTCTTGCTGTCAGGATACCTTCTGCGGCAACCATACCTGCAAGGTCTTCAGGTGATGTTTCGAGTCTTACCAGTATAGCCTTTTCACCGTTTGCAACTGCTGCTTCCGCATCTGCTGCGTTGAAGTAGATCTTACCTGTTGCAGCACCCGGTGATGCAGGAAGTCCCTTAGTCAACTTCTCAGCCTTAGCCAGTTCGTCTGCGTCGAACATAGGGTGAAGGAGCTGGTCGATCTGAGCAGGTTCTATCCTCATAACAGCTGTTTCTTTATCGATCAAACCTTCTGCTTCCATGTCAACGGCGATCTTTACTGCTGCAGGAGCAGTTCTCTTACCGTTTCTAGTCTGGAGCATGTAGAG
>JAETSS010000242.1 GCA_021769545.1 Eubacterium sp. | reverse complement strand
GGGGTCATTGGAAAGATAGGCCTTGTATATCCGCCTGAGGTCGTAGGATGAGATCTTGCGCTCTATGGCTTCGTACACCGTCGTCGCCTTGATGGGGTCCGTCTCCACCTCCATATATCCGCCCAGAAGCGTCGACTGGTAGTTCTCCCGCGGGAAAATCCCCGATGCTTTTTCCGTATAGTAATGATGATGTATACATGTCAGTATACCTTCAAAGGTCCCGTCGTAAAGATAGTCAATCATATCAGGTCACCCCCGCCGATGACAGTTTTTCCTGTCTTGCGCCTTCCTCAAGCCTGTTCCAGTTGCTGTCGAACATGGATAGTTGCAGCCCGTCTTCCATCTGCAGTATGGAATTCCTGATGATCTCCGGCTCAAACCGCCGCTCTCCATAATAACGTCCGCTGCATGTGAGAAAATATTTTGCGCGTTTCAAAACCACGCCCATCTTCTTGAGGTCTTCGAATCTGACGGCCGCCACTCTTCGCTGGCGCACGATCCGCTTGGCCGAAACCGCACCTATGCCGGGGATCCTCATGAGCATCGAATACGATGCCTTGTTGACCTCCACAGGGAACAGCTCAAGATTTCGCAGCGCCCACGTGACCTTGGGATCAAGATCGGGATCGAGGTTTGATTCCTTACCGTTGAACAGTTCCTTCACAGTGAAGCCGTAAAATCGCAGCAGCCAGTCAGCCTGATATATCCTGTGCTCTCTCGCAAGGGGCGGCGACGTCCTGCGGTCGGGCAATATCGGAGAATTCACCACCGGGATATACGCCGAATAATACACTCGCTTCATCTTGAATGTCCTGTAGAGGTTTTCGCTGGTGGTGAGGATGCTCTGATCGGTCTCGCCGCCTGCCCCGATTATCATCTGGGTAGTCTGTCCCGACGGGGCGAAGGCTTCCTTTTTCGCAGGCTTTGCCGGCTTTGAAAACGCAGATGCCGGATCGGACAGATAAAGGCCCGCCGAAGCCTGTTCACACTTCGTGCCGTCTTTTGGAAAATATCGAGACGCGCTTTCGCTCACAATGCTATCGCTTTTTCCGCCCAGATAATTCTCCGCCGTGTTGAGCTCCTGCCCCTTGAACATGGTGCCCGGGCCTATGAGGGCGTTTCTCTCGATGAGGGAATTGGTTATCTGCCTCATGGGCGCGAATATTTCCTTAGGCTTTTTCTGGGGTGCAAACATCGCAAGGCTCTTTGACGTGGGCATCTCGATGTTCACGCTGAGTCTGTCCGCCACAAGGCCGATCTGATGCAGGATCTCCTGCGAAACCCCCGGGATTATTTTGGCATGGATGTATCCGGCAAAGCCGTATTTATACCGAAGTATGCGAAGGGATTCAAGGATCCGCTCCGCTGTATGATCAGGCGAGACCTCCACTGCCGAGCTTAAAAACAGGCCTTCTATATAATTCCGCCGATAGAATTCTATGGTGAGCTTTGCAAGCTCCTCCGGCTCAAAGGACGCCCGCGGAAAATCATTGGTACGTCTGTTGACACAGTACTCACAATCGTATACGCATTTGTTGGAGAACAGGACCTTTAACAGCGAAATACATCTGCCGTCAGCTCCCCACGAGTGGCATATGCCCGATGCGTGTACGCTGCCTATCCTGCCGTTGTTTTCACGCCCGACTCCGCTGCTGGAGCAGGACACGTCGTACTTGGCGCTGTCCGCCAGTATTTTCAGTTTTTCCATGATGGCTTCCATGAGACACCTCCCTGCGTTCTGCCGTATCAGTGTTATTATATTATAACACCGCGAGAACGCATGTTCAAGCGAAGAACTTGTGTTTTGCGCGCAGCAGTTAAAAAATCCCCAAACCATACATATAAACACATGATTTGGGGATCTTCCGTGATTATAATCAAACCTCGTATACCCTGAATTTCAGGGAACTCCAGTCGTTTATCACACCTTCGCATATGAATACTTTATTTTCGAGCCACTTGTACTTTTCGGCTCCGGTGTCAAAGCTCACCGTACCCTTATAGTAATACCGGTCCGGTTCGACATGTTCTCCCTGTAACATCCTGTCCTCCAGCTCCTGAGGCAGATGAAGGTATGCGTCCATGGTCATGAATATCTTAGCTCCGTCATCCGCTTCAAGCAGTATGGGCGCCTTGATGACATTTATGCCGGAGGCAGGCGTGTATGTAGTACACATCCCTACGGGCAGGACTTTCCCCGACATGCGGTCTCCTTTGAAGCTACCGTCTCCCGTGACGGATATCAGCAGATCGCCTTTTCCCGTGCCTTTCAGCATGATATCTTCCTGCT
>JAETSS010000241.1 GCA_021769545.1 Eubacterium sp. | reverse complement strand
ATATCTGCCTGAACTCCTTCTGGGCCACGCTTATCTGTCTGCCTTTTCTGTCATATAATATGCATCTTGCACTTGTAGTCCCCTGATCCAGGGCCATAACGTATTTTCCGTTCATCATATAAACTCCGCCATTATAGTATTGGAGATATCCATACCTCTCTCCGAAAGATACAGCCTTTCTCCGTCAAATATCAACATTCCCTTGTATTTATTCAGTATGCTCCTGTCATATACGCTGAAAAAGTCTTCTCTGAAAACCTTTCTGAAATCATCCAGCGATATTCCTTCCGCCTTTCTCAGTCCTGTAAATACGAATATCCCCATTTCCTCGCGGGTCGTGTAGTTTTCCACGCTTCCTGCATCTACGGGCGCCACGTTCTGCTTGATGGCGCTGATATAGTCATGCATCTTATCGCAGTTCTTGAATCTGCTGCCGTCCACAAAGGAGCTGGCCCCAAGTCCCAGACCCAGATATTCTGCATACGACCAGTATTTCATGTTATGTCTGCTTCTGCAGCCGGGCAGTGCGCCGTTGGATATCTCATAGTGCTCGTAGCCCGCCGTCCTCATCATTTTCAATGCGGCATGATACATCTCCCTGTCTGTGATCTCCGGCAGAGGGTCAAGCTGTCCGTCTTCGTATATCATCTTGTAAAATTCCGTGCCCTCTTCTATCTGCAGGCTGTAAAGGGAGATATGGGTGGGTCTTAAAAAGATACACTGCCTCACCGTATCCTTCCACATCTTCATGGGCTGCCCCGGTATGCCGAACATTATATCGAGATTAATGTTTTCAAAGCCTGCCTTCTTCGCCCGCTGGAACGAATAGAAGGCGTCGTTTTTGTTATGTATCCTGCCCAGGATCCCCAGAATGTGATTGTCAAAGGACTGGACTCCTATGCTCAGACGGTTGACGCCCTTGCGAAGATATCTCTCCATCTTTTCATCGGACAGTGTGGCCGGATTGGCTTCCACGGTTATCTCGGCATCCTCCATTATATTGAAGTTGTCCCGCAGACAGTCCAGTATCCTGCCCATGTCCCATTCCGAAAGCAGGGACGGCGTGCCTCCTCCGATATATACCGTGTCCACCTCCCGGTAATGCCAGTCGGCGGATCTTATTCGTATCTCCCGCATGAGGGCTTCCGCATATTCCGATAATATCTTACTGTTATTGCAGCTAAATGACAGGAAATCGCAATATCTGCATTTCCTCACGCAAAAAGGTATGTGAAGATACAACCCAAGCTTATTTGTTGTCGTCATACTTAAGCACCGCAGTAAACGCTTCTTGCGGTACCTCTACGGTACCGAACTGCCGCATTCGCTTTTTTCCTTCCTTCTGCTTTTCCAGCAGCTTCTTCTTTCTCGAAATATCGCCGCCGTAGCACTTGGCTATAACGTCCTTCCTATATGCTCTTACAGTCTCTCTCGCTATTACCTTCTGTCCTATGGATGCCTGGATAGGCACCTCAAACTGATGCATAGGAATTATTTCTTTCAATTTAGAACATACGAACCTTCCTCTGGAGTATGCCTTGGATTCGTGTACGATCATGGAGAAAGCATCCACAAGATCCTTGTTGAGCAGTATATCCAGCTTGACTACCTTTGACGGTTCGTATCTTGAAAATTCATAATCCAGGGAGCCGTATCCGCGTGTCTTTGATTTCAGCGCGTCGAAGAAATCATATATTACCTCGTTGAGAGGCATGTCGTAATGGAGGTTCACTCTGTTTTCGGTGATATATTCCATGTGCAGCATCCTGCCTCTTCTGTCCTGACATATCTCCATGATGTTGCCTACATAGTCCTTCGGCACCATGATATCCGCCTTTACCATCGGCTCCTCTATATGGTCTATCTGTGCGGGGTCAGGCAGGTTCGACGGGTTCTGTACCATCTGGATGCTTCCGTCCGTCATCACTACCTTGTATATTACGCTCGGCGACGTCGTCACCACCGCCAGATCGAACTCGCGCTCAAGCCTTTCCACGATGATCTCCATATGAAGAAGTCCCAGAAATCCGCATCTGAATCCAAAGCCCAGAGCTGTCGATGTTTCCGGTTCAAAATGGAACGCCGCATCGTTTACCTGCAGCTTTTCCAGAGCATCCTTTACGTTCTCGTATTTTTCGCCTTCCGCCGGGTATATACCACAGTATACCATAGGCTGTACCTTCTTGTAACCCGGAAGGGGTTCGTCTGTAGGCTCCTCGGCAAGGGTTATGGTGTCGCCGACTCTGGCGTCCGCCTCGTGTTTGATGCTGGCACATATATATCCTACCTCTCCGGCTCTCAGTGATCTGCATTC
>JAETSS010000240.1 GCA_021769545.1 Eubacterium sp. | reverse complement strand
CTAGCCTTTTTCACCTAGCCTTTTCAGTGAAAGACATTGTTGATGTTCCAACTTGTCCCGCCTAAGCGAAGGCTGCCTCATCGAGAAATCTGCAATAGCCTTTATCAGCGCGCCGACCCCACCATAATTAAAAACCGGCCCATTTTACGAGCCGGTCTCTATAAATCATGTAAATCATCATTCAAAAACTATCCTCTGATCTGCCCACTATCCAGTCGTTTGAAATAGCTCTTTGTTTCCGCCGCGATCACTCCGCTGAGAGCAAGCAATGCGATGAGGTTAGGTATAGCCATAAGTCCGTTGAATATGTCCGCAAGGGTCCATACTGCCGAAACCGTAAGGAACGGTCCGATAAGTACAGCCAGTATGTATATCCATCTGTATACCTTTACTACGCCCATCTTACCGCCTGTGAGGTACTCGAGACATCTTTCACTGTAGTAATCCCATCCGAGGATCGTAGTGAAAGCAAAGAATGCAAGACATGCCATCAGTATAGCAGCTCCGATGCCACTCGTCCAAGGAAGTCCGTTGGAGAATGCATATGATGTAACGTCCACACCTTCAAGTCCGTTGTCGACAGCGAAATCGTATGCTCCTGTAACCATTATGGTAAGACCTGTCATTGTACAGATGACTATAGTATCTATAAATGTTCCCGTCATGGAAACGAGGCCCTGTCTTACAGGCTCCTTTGTCCTTGCTGCAGCCGCCGCGATCGGTGCGCTTCCCAAGCCGGCTTCGTTGGAGAATATACCTCTGGCAACACCCTTCTGCATAGCCAGAAGCAGTGCTCCCAATGCGCCTCCCGCCATTGCTCTGAGTCCGAACGCACTCTGTATTATCATCACAACTGCATCAGGAATAGCCTTTATATTATAGATCAGTATCGACAGACAGATTATTACATAAGCAACAGCCATGAACGGAACTATTACAGACGTAACGTTGGCTATTCTCTTCAAACCGCCTATAACGACGAGAGCTGTAAGAAATGCAACGACTACTGCAGTGATCACCGTAACGATAGAATAATCCGCTCCGAAAACGTTTACAGTATTTTCGGTATTAGGATCGAAGAAGCCCTTCGTTGCGGAAGCGATACCGTTTACCTGAGTAATAGTTCCTATTCCCAGAAGTCCCGCACCTATTCCGAATATACAGAACAGCTTTGCAAGCCATCTCCAGCCTTTTCCCATACCTTTTTCTATATAATTGAACGGTCCTCCGAGGAATCTACCGCCGCCTTTATCCTCTCTGAACTTAACGGCAAGTACGCCTTCCGAATACTTGGTAGCCATACCAAGACATGCCGCCAGTATCATCCAGAACAGAGCTCCCGGTCCGCCTGCAACTACTGCAGTAGCAACGCCTACGATGTTTCCCGTACCGATAGTCGCCGCCATTGCGGTGCACAGCGCTCCGAAGCTTGTTACCTCGCCGATGCCGTCTTCTTCGTTATGTACCATGTACTTAAGCGCCTTGCCCAGCTTCCTGAACTGCAGCACCCCAAGTCTGATGGTAAGATAGATACCCGTACCCATGATGAGAACGATAAGAGGCACTCCCCATACCACTGCATCGATGGACTCCAAAATAGCTGTAAATTTTTCCATTTAACTACTCCTTCTCCTAGAAAATTAATTTAACACCCGGAAATATCAAAACGATATTCCTGCATAATAAAAAGCCGATCAATGATCGACTTTCCGGAGAGGACACAAATAATATTAAAACTATCTGCTCTGTCCTTTTGCCTGAGAGATTACATACGTCTTTTCGTGTCTTCGGTCATTATCACGTATGCGTACACCTTCGGCGCTCATTACGAGGCTCTCCAGAGAATCATAGTTTCTTCACACCAAAAATAAAACCGTAAGATGTGACAGATAAACTAACATTAGAATATTATCACAACTCACGGTTATTTTCAACTATAACATGTATATATATTGTATACATGGAATAATTATTTATTCAATATATGTTACTCTCGGCTACTCCGCCTCCGGGGCCCCCGTTATATTGGCATTTTCAAGCAGGAAATCAAGCACCTTCTGATAAAGCAGCTCCATCTTGACATATTCCTCCATGGTCCTGCCGGTCTGACTCATTACCGTATCATCGGTGTAGCCTGCCGCTTCGTACTCCTTGAGCATCTTGTCTACTTCCTTATCGGTGTATTCCAGCTTTTCCTTGTCGGCGATGTATTCTATGAGCATCTCCTGCTTTACTCTCAGCTTGCTGCTGTCTTCATTGACGGCGGCGAACTCGTCTTCATCTCCGAAATCGTAGCTTGCCAGCATCTCTTCGCGGTTCATGCCGTATG
>JAETSS010000239.1 GCA_021769545.1 Eubacterium sp. | reverse complement strand
CGGTGTCTCCACAAGACCTTCCCGTTCAGGGTCCTCTCCGATACCTTCGAGGATAAGCCGTACTCCTTCTTTTATCTTTTCAGAATCCATTTGTCACACTCCTGTCGATATTTGCTATATTAAAAATACATCCCTGCTGTCAGGGAATTAAATAAATAATATTAATCCCTTCACAATAGAGATGTATCGATTTCATCTATCATTTTGCAACGGGTGCGAGTCCCATATCGTAAACATCCGTACCGTTTTTCGTTTCCGTGACAACTCCCCATCCACAGAACACTTGACGCATGAGACCCTATTTTGCATATTATTTATCTGTTACGGAACAGTATATCACTATATCCGTCAACATACCAGTTCTTTTCTCTGATAAATACGACAAAATCCCCGAAGTGCCGTCGATAGGCTCTTCGGGGATATCTCATTTCCCGTTACCTCATTATTTATCAGTTCAAATATCTTATCCGCTCATTTACTGGAGGTTCAGCTTCTTGGTAAGTATCCTCTCAGTCACCACATGGAACGCTGCCAGCTGCAGCAGTGTGAACAGGAACACCGTCAGCATTCCCAGCTGCGACAGCATCGTTCTCTGACCGTCTCTGAACATCTCATCTATCCAGTTGGCTATACCGCACTCTGCTGATATCAACGTCACTGCAAATGTTATGATGGACAATGCTATGCTGATACCAACGTATGCACCGAAGGCAAGGAGTATCCTGTGCTTTCCCGTAAGCTGTCCTATTGCCAGAGCCGCATATACCTGATATATGGATTTCAGCAGAGACATGATGACGATCACTATAGCCTCGATAAGTATCAGTATCCTGAACGGGTCTTCACCAAGATCGTTGGCAAGCCCTCTTAACAGACTTGAAAGCCCTGACGGATCCGCGATTCCGCCCAGTATCATGATGGATATTATCCCCACTATCACGCTTACCGTAAGCACTCCTACAGATACTATCCCCTTGGATGTGATGAGCTGCCACGGCTTCACCGGAAGTGTATGCATCAGATAGCCTTCATCGCCCAGAAGACCTTTGTAAAATCTCATGATGATGACCATTACAGATACGGCCATCATGGCCATGAACAGTGCGAAATACAGTATTCCCGTAAGCAGAGTCAAAATGGATGCAGCCGCGCTGTTACTGAATTCCGGCATTATATCCATGAAATAATCTCCGGTAAAGCTGAACAATAGTGACGCTACGATCAGAGCCGCCCATATGATGGCGATCAGCTTACAGCTTGATCTTATCTCATATTTTATCAACTTGCCTGTCATCTCAGTCCACCTCCCGTAAACTCCACCATCCTGAATGTATCCTTGAATACCTCGTCGATGGATTTGCCTTCCTTTTCCTTGATATCGTCAACCGCTTCATGTCTTACCACCTTGCCGTCTCTGATGAACACCACCTCGTCCAGGATACGCTCTATATCGGATATCAGATGTGTGGAAATAACTACAGTGCCGTCTTCGTTATAATTGTTTATTATGGTCGTAAGTATATAGTCCCTTGCCGCAGGGTCTACTCCCGCTATGGGTTCGTCAAGCAGATAAAGCTCCGCCTTCCTGCTCATGACCAGTATCAGCTGCACCTTTTCCTTGGTGCCCTTTGACATGGTCTTGATACGGTCCTTCATGCCTATCCTCATGGATGCGCACATCCTGGCTGCCTTTTCCCTGTCAAAATCCTTATAAAATTCGCTGAACATACCGAATATGTCGTTTACCGTCATCCAGTCGGCAAAGTACGTCTTGTCCGGCAGATAGCTCACTATGGACTTGGTGTACACGCCCGGCTCATGCCCGTCTATGACCACGGCGCCTGCAGTGGGCTTTATCAGACCGTTCATCAGCTTGATGAGAGTCGTCTTGCCGCTCCCGTTGGGACCCAGCAGCCCTACGATCTTGCCCCGGCCTATGGAAAGTTCAACATTGTCCAGCGCCAGCTTATTGGAAAACCGCTTAGTCAATGCATGACATTCCACAAGATTGTTGTTCTTCATTTCTCCTCATCCCCTCTCTCATTTATCATCCTGACTACATCTTCCTCGCTGTATCCGATGGCAGCCATTTCCAAAATAAACTTCTCTATGTTCTGCTTAGCTATTGTCTCCTTCATGCGTATCACCAATCCTTCGTCAGTAGTCACCGTCCTGCCTGCAGTCCTGTTGGTAACGACGAAACCGTCGCTTTCAAGCTCGCTGAGCGCTCTCTGCATGGTATTTCTGTTGACGCCTGCATCCTCGGCCAGCTCCCTTACCGTGGGGAATGCTCCGCCCATGGGATCCTTTCCCGCAACTATGGCCATCATA
>JAETSS010000238.1 GCA_021769545.1 Eubacterium sp. | reverse complement strand
GAGATTTCCATACACGACAGTTCCGTTTTAGATATGCCGCTTCCGAGATCCATAACGACAACATCATACCTGCCGCTGTCGATAACAGAGGCCATGAATACCGTAAACTCCTCCTCAGTCAGAGATTTCAGCGGATTTCTCCCTGCCGTCGGAGCGAAGGCCTCGACTCCGAAGCTGTCACGCACAATGTATCCTTCCATCAGCGGATATTCTCCCGTCTCTTCTGCAAGCCTCAGGCTTGCGGGCTTGAACAGATGATAAAGATACACACCGGCTCCCTTGACTCCCACGGGACTTTCCATGAACTCTCCCGTGGATTCCACCTCCTCAAAGGACAGATACAGGACCCGTTGATCTCTGAACCTGCAAAGCTCCTGAGCCGCTGCCATGGCAAGCGTCGTACAGCCTGTGCCGCCCGAGCATGAAGAAAACGCCAGCAGGCGGACCCTTCGGCCCTTTATATGTGCGGCCCGCTTTCCAGTAAGAGCGCTGTATATCTCGAATATTTCCGATACCATGCTCTGGGCAGTGCTGTATTTATATATGCAGAATTTCTTCTCCGAAATTTTTTTCACCGCCATGTCAGGCTTTTCCGAAAGAAGCACTATCCTTCCTCCGTATACCGACTCAGCTTCCTCTCCGTCCCACAAGATCAGATCGGCGGTATCCACAAAACAGCTTCCGTCTCTCTGACTGCCGGGCTTTCCTCTCATGAGGAAGAATTCCTCCTTGCTCATGAGCTGTATCAATATCTGTGTGCATATGTGGAGTATGGCCTGTCCCAGCACTCTGCCGTATTCCCTGTCGTCAGACACTATCAGCAATGAAATATTTCCCATGATTATACCTCCCTTTTGATTTCCTTAAGATTTATTGGAATTTTTTTCCTCTAAGGTCATGATATCACTCATGGAAAATATTGTCAACACTTTTTTTATTGTTCTATCCTGCGTCTGAGCTCCTTTATGGCCTGTGATACTCCGCCCACTTCGTCTATAATGCCTATATCAACCGCTTCCCTGCCAAAGAGGATGGTTCCCACATCGTTGGACATATTGTCGTTGCAGTTCATCAGTTTGACTATCTCATCACGCTTGGCGCGGGAGTGTTCTTCGATAAAGTTGATCACTCTCTCCTGAGTCTTTCGCATGTATTCGAATGTTGTCTCCGAGGTTATCACAAGACCGGTGGTCCTGATGGGATGCAGCGTCATGGTGGCCGTTTTCGCTATAAACGAATAATCCGTAGCCGTAGCCAGCGGGATCCCGATGCTGTGGCCGCCGCCAAGGACAAGAGATACCGTAGGCTTCGACAGCGTCGAGATCATCTCTGCAAGGGCAAGTCCCGCCTCGACATCGCCGCCTACCGTATTGAGTACCACCAGCAGCCCCTTGAGCTTGGGATTCTCCTCCACCGCGATAAGCTGCGGTATCAGATGCTCGTATTTGGTGGCCTTGTTCTCCGGTGGCAGCACGTTATGGCCTTCGATGCTTCCTATTATATTGATATATTGTACGTCACTGTCAAAATCGGTGCCCGTAGTAAGTATACCCAGCTCCTTTATCAGATCTCCGGTGACATCCTCCTGCTCAGGAGTCTTTTTTTCCGTTTCCTGTTCTTTCACTTTCATATTCTCCTTATTTGTTTAATATTATTAATATTATTTGTATTTAAGGAGTATGTTATGCGATTAAGTGAGATCGGAAACAAAGAAATCGTGGATCTTTCCACGGGCTGCAGCCACGGTCAGCTGTGGGACGCCGAGATGATCTTCGAGAAAAAAACCGGAAAAATAAAATCGGTGCTGGTTCCCTCAATGGAAAGCACCGGATTTTTGAAAAAAAGTCTTAACGGTATATGTGAGCTGCCCTGGAGCAGCATAGTCATCATCGGAGAGGATATGATAATCTTTCAATCCACTCCGGTCTGATGATGAAACTTTTCCTCCTTTTATTTCTGCAGTTTGGCTGCCTTGAGACTCTGTGCAAAAGGCGGCCTGCAGATGCCCTTTTCCGTAACGATGGCGGTGATGAGGCTGTGATCGGTTACGTCAAAGGCCGGGTTGTAGCATTTGACTCCGTCCGGTGCCATGGGCTCTGCGTAGAATTTTTCTTTTATTTCCTCCTGCGGCCTCAGCTCTATCGGTATCTCATCTCCCGTAGGACAGTCGAGATCGACGGTAGACGTAGGTCCCAGTACATAGAAAGGTATGCCGTAATGCTTTGCAAGTATGGCTACGCCTGATGTCCCGATCTTATTGGCTGTATCGCCGTTTGCCGCCACCCTGTCGCAGCCTACGAAACATGCCTGGACCCAGCCGTTTTTCATGACGA
>JAETSS010000237.1 GCA_021769545.1 Eubacterium sp. | reverse complement strand
CTGCTTTGCATTCTCCAGATGGTTTTGATAGCTGAGATAAGCGTTTCTTACCTCGGTGGTATTCTGCAGATTGCTGAATTTAACAAGGGTGATGGTATCATCCAGCCGTTTGAGCTCCTGAAGGATCTCGGTGACCTGGTTTTCAGCATCGCTTTCCGAAGTAGGCGTACTGGCGAAGACCAGCAGATTACCCTCATATATATCGCTGACGACGATTTTGCAGCAGCTGTTCACATGGGAAGAAACGTTTTTTATATTGTCCTGCAGGATGCTCTCGGAAGTTTTCTCCGTTCCCGACAGTATCCATAATTCATGGATGTCGGAAATGGTTATATGGAATATATCTGCCAGCCGTCTCATTTTCAAAGGATCGTCCTGTAAAATGGCGCGGAAAAGCTCGTGCAGCGCGATGTTTCCATGACTTTTCCCCCAGATGTTGAGGCAGATACGGACAATGTCAGTAACCTGAGACTGGAGGATCGAGCTCAATGCGGAACCCTCCTTGATCAGGAACAGGTTCATCGGAATATTGTCGTCAGGTATGATGGGAAACATGTATATGTTTACGTCCTTTACAGGATCTTCCGATTTCGCCTGACGGACTATCCCGCTGAGGTTTGACTTGAGGTCTGCTTCTATGTTTTGAGGCCATGCGGCGATGTTTATCAGATTCATGGAGCTGTCGGTAAGAAGGACTGACGCCATGATCCCGTCGCTGACCATTCTCAGAACGGTATTTACGGTACGCTGGTGCTCGGGAAGTCTGGAAACGCGTGCAAGGATATCGGACACGATGAAGTCGTTTTTCGAACGGTCGTTGTATATGTATTCCGATACATCGTTTATCACTTCGCCGTAGCGCAGGTTTTTTGACTTGGGCATCTGTATCAGTACAAAGTCCAGTTCATCGGCCAGATCTATAAGACGCTTATCTATACGCGGCATGTATATCCCTACGTAGAAGATTATCAGACCTATCTCGCCGCCTTCGGCCATGCGCTTTATACTCTCGCATTGACGGTCTATATCATCCAGAAAATTGAGGAAGCCCGTAATAACTATCTCACTTCCGTAAAATTCGCCCTGCTGAAACAATCCGTCCACGAGAAATGACGTATCCGCCGTTTCCAGAACGGAAATAGATGAAACGATCTTGTTGAGACCCTTTTTTCCAGCGACGACAGTCGCCTGCCTGAGCGATGGCAGATTTAACAAATCAGAAACTGTTACACTCATAGATCAGCACCTCGATTCCATATGTTATGTTGTTAGTATACGTTTAAATTTCAAAGAATACAATTATTAATTGTATCAAAAATATGACCTGTATCCTTTGTCCGAATGGACAAAGATGCATACCGGAGGTTCTGCCGTGCAGACAGTTCATTTGCCGTGACGGAAAGAATAGAATAGACTCATATATTTGTACAAGGAGGCTTTGTAATGGCTGAAGAAATCAAAACAACGACTAACGGCAGCAATAAACAGGCGGACAAAGGAATATCACAGGTACAGGCGGATGAAAAGCGATCCTGGACCAGCATAGCATTTATCTGGGCCGGTACCATGGTATGCATTCCGATGCTTATGGTAGGCGGCATATTCGCCGGGACATTGACTGTTCCGTCGATACTTCTGGTTACCATCGCAGGATTTGCAGTCTGCTGTCTGCTGATGGTGTTCACAGGCATGATAGGCAGCGATCTGGGGCTTAACGCCACCATGACGTCAACGAGAGCGTTCGGCATGACGGGAGCTAATTTTTCCATGGCTCTTGTAATATTCATCGCTGAGACGGGATGGTTCGCGGTACAGACCGCTACATGTGCGCTGGCATTCAATACGCTCATGGAAATGGTGGGGATAGCGTTTCCATTCTGGCTGGCCTGCACTATCTGGGGCATCGTTATGTTCATAACGGCGGTATACGGCGTTAAATGGATGTCGGTACTGAACTACATAGCGTTCCCGCTTCTGATAATACTGTGCTTATATGGAGCGGGTCATTCCATAAGCATTGTCGGATGGGACAGCATAGTAAATACGGTGACAGAGAATTCCATGGCTTTGCCTGCGGCGGTATCTACGGTAATAGGACTGTTTGCCCTGGGCGCTACCTGCAACTCGGACTATACGAGATATTGCAGAGGCAGAAGCGACGTAGTAAAGGCGACTGTTCTGGGCGTATTACCGGCAGCAGTAATCATGATAATGGTAGGCTCCATCATGGCTCTGGGAACGGGAAATTACGATATCACAGGCATATTCGCGGGACTGGGGCTGCCTGTAGTGGCAATGCTGATCCTCGTTCTCGCCACATGGACGACCAACACCGGAAACGCATATAT
>JAETSS010000236.1 GCA_021769545.1 Eubacterium sp. | reverse complement strand
AACGTACAAATACAAGCTGGTTGGCGACGGGCAGATCGTGGCTGACTATGCCAGCGGAAAATCGGAATTCAAATTCCGCGATCTGATCTAAATGCATGAAAAAACAAAACCTGTGATATCCGGCTCACATACCGTTTATCACAGGTTTTTTAACATAGTCATCCAGTCTAATATTTTACGTGGGTAATTTGCTCAGCTCCCATTTCCCCTATTTTACTTTCGAAGGATCCCCGAGATACTCTCCCAGAGCCTTCACAGCATTATCTATGTGGCTCCCCAACGACAGCTCTTCGACGC
This sequence comes from Eubacterium sp., assembly GCA_021769545.1. The sequence goes on along the minus strand of JAETSS010000236.1, from coordinate 2,051 downwards.
TCACCACATGTATATGGCATCTGTTTATCGGCAGCAGTATCTTGAATGTATGGCTCCCGCCTATAGCCGCCGCCATGGCAGGTGACAGCTCTCCCATCATGGAATTGGCGTTGAGTATGCCGATAACTCCGATGACGATATCCACATGCTGCATATTGTGTATTATGGCGTTTTCTCCTGTGGCGCCTTCATCCGCGCCCGCTTTCAACATCTGGCCCGTAGCCACGGCATTTGTCCCGAGAGCCAGTACGTTCAGCTCCGGAAACGCCTTCTTGACCTTTTCAACGATGGCTCTTCCTATGCCGCCGCCCTGTCCGTCTACTACTGCTACATTCATGTTTCTTCCTCCGATCCAAATCTATGTCAATAGTGTATCACATTTCTGATTCTTTCAAAAGCTTCCAGCGGCATATTCCTGACAGACTTAACCGAATCTCCCAGAGGCGCCAGTATGCCGATCTTTATGGTGGAAATGCCTTTTCTTCTTTTTAGCAGCGACGCGCTGTCGCTCACCGACTCGATCATGGAAGTCTTCACCGTGGTCTTCACACGTGTAAAGCCGCCCGTCACCAGCTCCACGTTGCTCTCTCCTGCCGAAGCCGCAGTATTGTGATATTCCTTAAGTACGGAAAGAACCGCCAGGACCACCAGCAGAGCTGCTATATACCATATCCAGTCAAGGGGAACCGGCAAAACACCGGTAAATCCCACAGTAATCTCACATATGATAACTGCAGCGATCAGCGCCAGCACGAAAAACATGCGTGGGCATATGAAAAAATACCGCAGACTCCTTCGCATAGGCCTTTCAATGATGCCGCAGCTGCCTGCGAACTCCGGAAAATAATGTTCCATCAATGCCTCTGCCTCCTGCAAAGAAGCCAGCGGATACATCAGCGATTTTTCCTCCGATTCATCATCCCCGTAGCCCACAGCCAGTACATTGAGATATCCTATCCCGAGAAAGCACATGGGCAGCGACTGTACGAATTCTATTCCCGAGATCTTTTCCTTAAGCAGCGAATAGCTTTTTCTCGTAAAAAGTCCGTATTCCAGCCGTATAGAGTCCTTTTCCTCCGTGATCCTGAATCCGTAATATCTGATGAGAGCGAAGACCGCTCCGAAAAACGTCGATATCACTATGAATGCGACAAACAGCATAGCCGCTATACCTATGCCCGGAACAGCCAGGACGAGATCCACCAGCTTTTCCTCAAGTACATTTTCCCGTCCGGAGGCCATATTGGCCATACCTCCAAGCAGCGTCATCAGAGAGATCACCTGAGCCAGCGCGTTTCCCTTGGACTGCAGAGCTCCCATTATCAGTATCTTTCCCACAGGGATCACGGTCTCCTTAGCTCCGTATGACGATCCTTCCGTATCATCACGGACCCTCACAGCCTCTGCGGCAGCTTCCGGCGACAAGCCTTCCCCGCCGATCTCCGTACTGCCATTGCCTGTGGAAAGCAGCAGCTTCTTGAATCTGACTGCATCCGCTTTTTTCAGTGCAAGCTGCACCGTTCCGGAACCGCCTCCTCCGTAATTGCTGGCATTGTCGACTCTGATCCGGTAAACGTCAGCCAGCCGGAAAATAAGGTTCTGCGTAAAGTCCACCGTCGTTATCCTGTCAAGAGGTATCTCCAGCTCCTTCTTATTGAATATCCCGCTTGCAACATGAAATTTTTCCTTATCTATGGAGTAGTATGTGAAGAAATATCCCAAAAGTCTTGACACGGGAGCTATCAGCACTATAAGGAGCATGATGCCGTTTTCCAGTATGGCGTCCCTGTTTCCCAATATCAGCGCCGCAATCAGCACGACCACGGGAACGCCGAAGGTCCCCGCAAATCTGTCGAATATGGTGAAGGCGCTTCCCCTCTGTGGTCCGAACAGCATCACTGCACCGCCTTTCCTCTGCCGAAGCGGTCATAGAGCTTCTCACGTATGCTGCGGGAGATATCCTCTGCAGTCTCATCCCTCAGCCCCGTTATCTCGAATGTTCCGCTGGCAAGGGCTATTTCCACCGTATACAGACCATACCGTCTGTATAT
>JAETSS010000235.1 GCA_021769545.1 Eubacterium sp. | reverse complement strand
TGTCGGTTGAGTCGGTCTCCTCGACCTTGAGCCCTACGTTGACCTCCAGCTCCTTGTTGAGACGTTCCCTTATATGTCTAGACGTTACGAACTTGCCCACCTTTCCTGCAAAAGGCGACTTGTTTACCATGAAGTACATGGAAAGGGTAGGCTCCTCGATCTGTATCATATCCAGCGGATCGGGGTTTTCCGGATCGCAGATTGTCTCTCCGATGGAGATATCCGATATTCCCGAAACCACCACTATGTCTCCGGCCTCCGCCTGTTCAACTGCCGTTCTCTTGAGACCTCTGTATACGAATACCTGATTTATCTTTCTCTGCTCTATCTGACCGTCTCCCTTGGCCACCGCTATGGTGCTTCCCGCCTTGACGATGCCCTTGGTGACTCTTCCGATACCCAGCCTTCCGATGTAATCATCGTATGCCAGCGCCGATATCTGCAGCTGCAGCGGTTCATCGTTGTAATCGGGATACGGATCCGCATGCTTTATTATGGTCTCAAAGAGCGGGGTTATATCCAGACCGTTCATTCCCTTGGCCGTCTTCTTTATCTTCTTGTCCTCGTTGCCTACATTGATATCCTTGATATCCTCAGGATCGTATACGACGATGCCCTGACGCGCTATACCGTAAAGTATAGGGAAATCAAGCTGCTCGTCGTTTGCTTCCAGGTCCATGAAGAGCTCGTATACCTCGTCTACGACTTCGTCTATACGTGCGTCTTTCTTGTCTATCTTGTTTATGAGAAGTATGGGATTGATACCCTGCTCCAGGGATTTTTTCAGCACGAATCTCGTCTGAGGCATCGGGCCTTCGCTGGAATCCACCAGCAATATCACCGTATCGACGGTCTTGATGATACGCTCCACCTCCGAAGAAAAGTCAGCATGTCCCGGAGTGTCCACGATGTTTATCTTCACATCATCGTGCATAACCGAGCAGTTCTTGGAATATATGGTGATACCTCGTTCACGCTCGATATCATCGCTGTCCATGACACAGTCCACTACCTGCTCATTGTCCCTGAAAACGCCGCTCTGATTCAGAAATGCATCCACCAGCGTGGACTTTCCCGCATCTACGTGGGCGATCACTGCAATATTGATTATCTTCTGCTTATCTGACATTGTTGTTTTCCTGCCTTCTGTTTTATTTAAAAGCTTTCTGAGCTTTATTGCGTGTTTTGCTACAATATTATATTGTAAATCAATTATAGTGCTGTGTCAAAAAATAAATTTTTCCCGGACATGTATACTCATCAGTCATATAGATTATTCCGAAGTACGGCTTCCACCATGTCGAGGTATTCCTTCAAAGCCTTTCTGGCTGCCGTTATATGTACCTCATCCTGTCTGTCCAATATCGCCTCAAACTGCGACAGAACATTGTCTATATCCGCTCTGAGCTCTGCGGTGGCTTCCTCATAGAGCCTTTCGCCCCGCGCCAGCATCAGTGCATTTTCCTCTTTTTTTCTCGGATGTATCTTGAGATGATTCAGTTCCTCCATGCGCTGCTTCGCCTCATACTCGCTCAGAGGGGAATTTTCGTTTCTGATTATCACGCTCTTTGATACGCCGGTGGAATTGACCTTCACCTGTACCTCAAGGATCGAATTGATGTCATACGTATACGTTACATCGATGGATTCCTCTCCGGCTCTTGCTGTCGGGACAGGCACCGTAAGCTCTCCCAGCTTGAGATTGTTTTCGACAAATCTGCTTTCCCCCTGCAGTATATCGACAGATACCTTCTTCTGGTAGTCCTCCGCCGTATAAAACGTATATGTCCTGCTCACCGGTATGACTGTATTCCTTTCGATTATCGGCATAAAATGCACTGTATCGTCACCTAATGCTCCGTGTTCCAGCACCGATGTCCCCAGAGTAAAAGGACACACATCAGTGAATATCATTTCCCTTACCGCTTCATTCCTCTCCTTCAGCGCACACTGTACCGCTGCACCTATAGCTATCGCCTCATCGGCATTTATGGAGGTCTGCGGTATCCTGCCGAAGCATTTTGCCACAAAGCTCCTTACAACGGGCAGCTTCGTAGCTCCGCCTACCAGTACGACATCGTCTATCTCCGACGCCCTGGTACCGGAATCCCTCAAAATGCGTTCAAGCGGCTTTTTCAGCCTCATAAGCAGTCCTTTACACCTGTCTTCATATTCCGCCTGCGTAAATACGGACTCAAAGCTTTCTTCACCTACGCGACACTTCATTTTCATCGTCTTTCCTTCTGAGCAGTCCAGCTTACACAGTTCTGCCTGTCTCATGAGGAATTTTCGTTCGGTCTCCGACATATGGCCGTCATCGATGGAGTTCTTTTCAAGCATCAGATCGTACAG
>JAETSS010000234.1 GCA_021769545.1 Eubacterium sp. | reverse complement strand
GTCTGTTTGTTGTGCCATAAAATCCATAATTATTCACATATTTTCAAGGTACATAGTTTTGATAACTAAAATTCATTTTTTCTAAAAAACTACTTGATTTTTATATAGTTAGCTCCCATGCAGATTCGTTCTCCACACCGTAGGACCGATAATAACTTCCGGATTAACAGAAAACGACTGCCGGCTGCTGGCCTCATGCTACCGTTCATGCCTTGAACTGGCAGATGAAAACCATCTGAAAAGCGTAGCCTTCTGCTGCATCTCCACGGGAGAGTTCCGCTTTCCGAGAGAAGCGGCAGCACAGATAGCCATCGACACGGTAAAGGAATACAAACATCACACAGGAAGCGATATGGAGGTGATATTCAATGTTTACAAAAAAGAAGACTACGATATCTACGAAAAACTTCTCGGAACAGCTCAGACGTTTAAAGACTGAGCTTTCCAACGCGGACGCCGTTCTCATCGGCGCAGGTGCAGGTCTTTCCACATCGGCAGGATTTACATATTCAGGGCCCCGCTTCTACGAGACTTTCGCAGATTTTCATGAAAAATACGGCATCACCGACATGTATTCCGGCGGTTTCTATCCTTATGAGACCCTTGAGGAATACTGGGCATGGTGGAGCAGAAACATCTATATCAACAGATACACTGCAGAAGTCGGAAGACCCTATACGGATCTGCTTTCCATAGTAAAGGGCAAGGAGTATTTCGTCCTCACCACCAACGTTGATCACCGTTTCCAGCTTGCAGGCTTTGATAAAATGCGTCTTTTTTACACTCAGGGCGATTACGGACTGTGGCAGTGCAGCAAGCCATGTCATCAGGCTACATACGATAATGAACAGCAGGTCCGCATGATGATGGATCAGCAGGAGGATATGCGTATCCCCACGAAACTGATCCCGCGCTGCCCTATATGCGGCGCACCCATGACCATGAATCTGAGATGTGACGACAGTTTCGTACAAGATGCCGGATGGTATGCGGCCGCAAATAGATATAAAACATTTTTGCAAAAATATCAGACTAGCCGCATACTTTTTCTGGAGCTTGGAGTCGGTTCCAATACTCCCGGCATCATAAAATACCCCTTCTGGCAGATGACCGCAGAAAATCCACAGTCCGTCTATGCCTGCATCAATATGGGCGAAGCATTCTGCCCGCAGGAAATCGGCGATCGATCCATCTGCATCGATGGGGATATCGGAGAGGCAATGGAAAAACTCCGGTGTCTCGGTAAAAACTAATTTTAAAAGAGCTGCGAAATATTCGCAGCTCTTCTTTCATACTTTCATACATTATTTATATTAATATCCTATTGCCACAGCGGTCACCATAAATATCGATCCAATTACAAACAGACAAACTTCCACCTTCCAGAAGTACTTGATCCATTTAACATAATCGATCTTCACGATTCCAAGGTATGCCATCAACAGTGCGGATGTCGGATTGATCATATTACAGAATCCGTCGCCCATCTGGAATGCAAGACATGAAGTCTGGCGTGTCACGCCAAGGAGATCTGCCAGCGGAGCCATGATAGGCATGGAGATGGCGGCCTGCGCCGGTCCCGAACAAACCAGGAATGTAAACAGCGACTGGAACATATACATTCCCCATGCAGCGAACAGGCTTGGAATTCCGGACAAGCCCTCTCCTCCATAGTGAAGGATGGTATTGAGAACGCTTGGTTCCGAGTTGTCCACGCCGCCTAAGATCAATGTGAGACCTTTGGCAAGAGCCAGTATCATCACGACAGGAACCATATCTGAAACGCCCTGCTTGAATGCCGATGCAATATCATTGATCCTCATATCATTCAGCTTGAATATAACGCCTATGATACCGCACGCTATGCCCATTCCCATAAACTGAGCCGATATCTGCGGGATGTAATACCCGTTCTTGATAATGCCGTAGAAAATCCAAACAAAGAATGCGATAAATACCAGCATAACAACTGCATGTCCCTTTGTGAATTTTCCTTCGATGATGGAATCGCTCGACTTTCCTTCTCGGAAAAACTTCTGGTCGCTTTCATAAGTCAAAGCCAAAGTTGGATCTTTTTTGTACTTCTTGATTCTGAAACAAATGTAGACGAACAAAAGGACCTCAACAACTATATACAGGGTGATCCTCAATGCTGCGCCTGACATGAGCGGAAGTCCTGCTATTCCCTGGGCGATCAGTAGAGTGAACGGATTCATCCACGATGTTGCAAATCCGATCATCATCGAACAGTAGACCGTCAGCATTACCGTTATTCCGTCATATCCCAGCCGGATCATCAGCGGCATCAGGATCATTGCGAACGGTATCAGCTCTTCTCCAAGTCCGAGGACCGCACCTCCCAGCGAGAACAGTATCATTATCACAGGTATCAGGAAAAAGTCTTTGCCGTTCATTT
>JAETSS010000233.1 GCA_021769545.1 Eubacterium sp. | reverse complement strand
TATTGGCAAATGAGCCTTTTTCTTTGGAATCGGCATTCTCAGAACCTCTAATAAACGTCAAATTCCAAAGAAATAGGCCTTTTTATCTGAAAACTTTGGAAAAGCTGCATATTATATTATTCCATTCTTGCCTGAAAAACCGTCTCCCCGCTTTCCAGCTTACCTACGATGACGGTCCTTTCATCTTCTTTCCCGGCATACAGCGATATCTCGTCTCCCAGCATGGACTCATGGGAGAAGTTTATGACGAACGCCTTATATCCGCCTTTTCCCGTCACTTCACCTATCATGTCAGCATACCTGCAGTTGTTCATATGCCTGTTGACATCCAGATCAGCTTCGTCGACTACATGGGTCCCTGCCTTCGTAAGCTCCGGCAGCTTTATCTTCTCTATGCCCTTTTCAAATGCGGGATGATCTATATACTCTCCGTCGAATTTCAGCTCCGCACGCTCTATCCTTCTTGTATCGAAATTGATCACGAACCAGTGAGCGATGGCCGCCGCCATCAGCTTTCCTTCTCCGTCATGTATATAATAATCTCTGAAATACGTCACTCCCTTCTTAGGTCTCGGATATGTGGACAGCACATATTCCACGCCCGGCTCGGGTCTTTCGTACACCTCGAATTTCAGCTTCGACATTACCCATATCAGATTTTCCTTTATAAGCTCTTCAAATCCGATGCCCAGATCATCAGCGTGATGAGAAGCTATCTCCTGAAATACATACATCAGACTTGAGGCCTTTACATTCCCCATTCCGTCAAAATCATTTTCTGCAAAGCTTATCAGCTCCTTTAACTCCAGCAGATTTCCTCCGTACACTTCATCTGTTGTCTGTCTTCTGTTATTCCACGGATTTCAGCGCTTCCGCCATATTTATCCTTGTCAGCTTGCTTCGCAGTATCACATCGACGATAAATGCGAATCCCAGCACCACTATAACTGTATACACATAGCTCAGCGGCTCGACGACATCGTTGAATGCCACCGCATCCACCACGATACGGCTCATGATGAACTTATGAAGGGCGAACCCTCCCGGAAGCCCCACTGCTATTCCAAGCAATACCAGCATCAGGTTTTCACGGAACACGTATGAGCCTGTCTCTCTTGGATAAAAGCCCAGCACCTTTATGGTAGCTATCTCACGCTCTCGCTCCGTTATGTTGATATTTCCCAGATTGAACAGCACTATGAATGCCAGCGCTCCGGCGCATCCGATGACGAGGATGATGATGTAATTCAGGCTCACCATCATATCGTCTACCCTGTTCTTTACATCTTCGTTTGCGGATACCGCGATAACATCATCAAATTTATTGATACGTCCCGATACCTCACGGAGATCCGCATCATCTTTCAGCGTGACGAACATCATGGACGGCTCGTATTCCTTACCCATATCCTGCTCATACGTCTCCGCATTTATATACATGTAGTTTGAAACGTAGTTTCTATATATACCCGATACTTTGAGGCTTACGGTCTTGGTATCATCGTAATTCAGCGTAATGCTGTCACCCGTGCCTACGCCCAGCATCTCTGCAAGCTTGTTGTTGATCATGACCTCCCCTCTTTCGGGGTAATCCAGTCCGGTACCTTCATACTCGAAATTCACGGCCTTGGAGATATTATCATCGGATGTTATCATCAGATTGCATGCCTTCTTCGCCTTCGCTCCCTCTCCGTTTACCGATGTCTGCTGCAGCACGGCGACGCTTTTCAGATCATCGTCAAATTCCGCTTCAAAGCTCTTCCTCGTATCGGTATCTATCTTCTCGGAAAACGCTACGGTCATATCATACGTTTCTATCCTGGAATACTGATCATCTGCCAGTCCTGCGACCGAGTCGTTTATCCCGAAACCTGCCACAACAAGGGCCGTGCAGCCGCCGATACCCAGAAGCATCATTATCATTCTCTTCTTATATCTGAAAATGTTTCTCGCAGTGACCTTGTGAAGGAATTTAAGGTGATTCCATATGAAGCCTATATGCTCTAGCAAAATGCGCTTTCCGGACTTAGGCGCCTTAGGTCTCAATATCTCCGCAGGCATATGTTTGAGCTGTCCTCTACAGGCTGTATAAGTGGTCCCCATGGAACACAGCAGCGATACGGCCAGCGATATCAGGCCAAGCTGCCAGTCGATATGGAATTTCAGCGGTGCAAATCCGAACATCATGCCGTAGGCTATCCAGATAAAATACGGGAAGTATTTGGACCCCGCCAGAAATCCCGCGATACATCCTATCATGGCCGCCGAACCGGAATAGAACATATACTTGAACATGATCTTTCCCGTCGTATATCCCAACGCTCTCAGCGTACCGATCTGCATCCTTTCATCTTCTATCATCCTCGACATAGTGGTGGAGCATACCAGCGCCGCGATCATAAAGAAGAATACCGGGAATATCTTGGCTATACTGTCAACTATATCCGCATTGCTTTCA
>JAETSS010000232.1 GCA_021769545.1 Eubacterium sp. | reverse complement strand
CCTGCTGGCTCCGAAGAAAGAAGTCGTAGATCATGTCAGAGATATGATAAATGAAACCTTTCAGGACTTCGGATTCAGTATCGATTTTCTAGACATCGTAAAGACAGGAAGAAAGGTATGGATCGATATATATGTCGTACAGGAAGACGATCTCATAAGCATCAAATCATTGAAGCAGGCTCATGCCGATATCGTCGCCAAGCTAAAGACAGAATACGACAACGTGTTCGTCGAGCTTATACCTGAGCTGGAACCCAACACAAAGGGGTAAAAACATAAAACGAAAAAAACGCAGCCCGATATGATCACATATCGCAGGCTGCGATTTTTTATCTTGCACACTTTTTTTATCTCTCGTCGAGGATATTTCCTTTTATCAAAGAGTCCGCCATCCGCTTGCTTCCAAGCACCCATATGAGATCGCCCGGCTGTATCACCGTTTCGATATCAGGCTTTATCATGGTCAAATTGCTTCTCTCGATGCCTATGATGGTACCTCTGTATTTCTCACGCATCCTCGAGTTCTTGATGGATTTTTTGCAGAATTCCGAACCGTAATCCACATCTATAGGACAGCATATGAGCTGCTGCTCGGCGTCGATGCCGTAAAATGTCTGACCGTAGATATAGTCCTTCAATATCATATCGTCCCTGTCCGTGTACTCTATGCACTCGTCTTTTTCAAGCAGTATCGTACATGCGTCGATCTCCGCCTCGGTTCCCAGCATGTGAAGGATGTCTCCTTCCATTACCGGCTCGCTGCCCATAGGCAGATTGATGTACCGGTCGCCTCTTATTATCTTGATTATCGTTACCCTGAAAGCCTTGCTCTTGGTAAAGTCGTGTATCGTCTTGTTGTCAACGGTATCGGTTACCTGAAACTCCGCCACCAGCAGCTTTTCATTGAGCCAGTGATACTCTCCTCTTATATCCCTTTCCTTTTTCTGCCTTGCCAGGATACGCTCTGAGAAGTTGGCCATGAACCGCATTTCCATGTTTATGGTTATACCTCTGAAATAATCCGATCTTATTATCATCGTTATAGGGACCACCGCCACTATGATCAGTATTATGAACGGTATATGATATATCCTTCTGATGACCAGTGCCACGAAGCATGCCGCGATCAGTATCCTTATGACCTTAAGTGTTATAAGCGGCAGCCTGTTGGCTCTGTGCTTAAGCCACAGCTTTGTGAACAGCGCATTGTTGGTCCCATGCATCAGTACCACGAAAGGCACCATCACGGCGCACGTTATAAATGCCGTTGTGAATTTTGCAAAGCCCTGAGAAACTATATGCTCCAGCAGAAACGGTTTAAGCTGACTCATTCCCAGCCAGTATATGATGTACAGCATTACTGAACACAATATGACCCTCATGACTACAACTTTTATATATTCCCACCAGTCCTGATCCTTATCGATCTTGCTCTGGCTTTCCGAAGTGTTCTTTCTTATGAATATCTTCATTCCGCCAGGCAGCCTTTTGTCCAGAAATTGATATACTCTTTCGGAATTCTTTATGAACACAGGTGTCGTGAAGGTGGTTATTACCGATACACATACAACTACAGGATAGAGAAAATCGCTTATCACTCCGAGGCTCATGCCCAGAGTAGCCACGATAAACGAAAATTCACCGATCTGCACCATACTGAAACCACCGCGTATAGCCGTCCTCAGCGGCTGTCCCGAGAGCAGGATGCCTATGGTTGCAAAGGTCATCTGACCCAATATGGTGACCACGGTTATTATCAGTATCGGAGCGATATACTCCAGCAGCATCTCCGGTACTATCATCATTCCCACGGAAACGAAGAATATGGCGCCGAAAAGATCCTTGAGAGGCTTTACGAGTCTCTCTATATAGCCTGCCCGAACGGTCCCCGCCAATATGGAGCCTGCCATAAATGCACCCAGCGCTTCCGAAAATCCTATTAAGTTGGCGATCACTACCATTCCAAGACATATCCCCACCGCGATTATCAGCATCAGCTCCTCGTTGAGCAGTCCCGATATCTTCTTCAAAAAGCTCGGTATCAGATATATACCCAGAACCAGCCATATAACGAGATACATGAGCATCATGCCGATCTCGGTAAACATGGCAAATCCCGACACATTCTTACTTATGGATATAGTCGACAGTATTATCATCATGAATATACCCGCGATGTCTTCTATGACAAGGGTACTCAGTACCAACTGTGCGAACTTCTCCTTTTTCAGGTCGTATTCCTCATACGCCTTTAAAATTATCATGGTTGAAGACATGGACAGCATTCCACCAAGGAAGATACAGTCCATCTTTCCCCAGCCCAGAAGACTTCCCACGCCTGTACCGATAAGCACCATCGCCGCCATAACGGTCATTGCCGTTATGAAGGCGCTACCTCCCACGGTGGCCAGCTTCTTGAAGCTGAACTCGAGACCCAGTCCGAACATCAGGAATACGATCCCTATATTCGCC
>JAETSS010000231.1 GCA_021769545.1 Eubacterium sp. | reverse complement strand
GTTCCGGGGATTTTCCGAGAATAAGGATAGGCATCGGTAAGAGCGGCGGACTCGACTGGAAGGATTTCGTTCTGGGCAAGGTGGGCGGCTCCGATAAGGACGCCATCGCATCGGTGATAGATAAGGCGGCCGATGCAGTCATGTGCATTCTGGAAAAAGGCATAGACAAGGCGATGAACGAATACAATGTAAGAGCAAAGCAGAGCGTGGCAAAGGACGGGGAGACATAAGTGACGGCAAAGGGAATGATCAATATCACAGGCGCCGCCGAAGGGCGGATAGCTCCGATAATATCGGATATAATAAGCGGGAAAAAAGGTCAGAGTCTGATTGTGGTTTCAACTTTTAACAGGGCGAAGCGATTGGCGACAGACCTTTCTTTTTTTAGTACACGAAATATCTATGTACTGCCACCGGAAGAGGAAAGCCTGATACAGTATGAAGCCAAGAGCAATGACCAGCTGCTGGAGCGTATGAAGGTGCTGAAAGCGGTCAACAGGGAAGATGACTGCATCGTTATAGCTCCTGTAACGGGAGCGATAAAAAAGCTTCCGCCCAAAGAAATATTCCGGGATAACATATTGGAGATAAGGCTGGGACAGGACATAGAGCTTGACCGGCTGACCCGGAGACTGTCGGTGATGGGATATGAACGCGTCCACCTGATAGAGAGCAGGGGAGAATTCAGCATCAGAGGCGGTATCGTAGATATATTCACGCCTGACAGCGATCAGCCCTACAGGATCGAGCTTTTCGATACGGAAGTGGATTCTGTCAGGACCTTCGATATAGACACCCAGCGTTCGCTGGAAAGCCTCAGCTATGTGACCGTCGCCCAGTGCTCACAGATAGCCAAGGACAGAGAGATCTTCGACAAGGCCGCATCAAGGATAAACGCCGCATATGACAAGCGCATCAAAGCTCTTGAAAAAAAAGAAGGAAACAGCGAAACGGTGTACAACCTCAGGCAGCGCAAAGCACAGCTTCTGGAATATGCGGAAAGCATGATAAATCTGCAGTATATGGAAAAGTTCATCGGCTATTTTTACCATGAGACCATGTACATATGGGACTATATGAAGGAGCCGGAGGTTTTCATAGATGACCCCGCAAGGATACTTGAGACGCTGGAGGTGTATGAGAAGGAAAGGGCGGACGATGTGGAAGCCATACTTTCGGCGGGCAGAGGCATCGGCGAGGATTTCAGAGCCATGTCCGGACAGCGTGATTATTTCAGGCTGTATGAAAAGGAAGGGTATATTTTCACTCCTTTCGTAAGCACCATCAGGAACGCTCCGCCTCTGACGAAGCTGATAAATGTGGAATGCAGACAGGTACCGGTTTTCAACGGCAGGTTCGATATACTAAAAGGCGAGCTGGACAGCTATGTAAGGCGCGGCTTTCAGGTAACCATCGTGTGCAGCAGCGACGAGCGCATGGAAAATATGCGGGAGTTCCTCATAAGAGAAGAACTTATAGGCAAGATAGAGTTAAAGAAGGGCGTCCTGACGGCCGGAATGGAATTCAGCGACAGGAAGCGCTGCTATATCTGGGAAGGCGATATCTTCGGAGCGGGAAAGAAGGGCCGCCGCAGGAAAAAAAGCTCGAGAGGTTCGCAGATCAAGAGCTTTGCCGATGTACAGACGGGAGACTATGTGGTCCACGAAAGCCACGGTATAGGCAAATTCCTGGGCATCGAGCAGCTTGTGGTACAGGGCGTCAAGAAGGATTATCTCAAGGTGAAATACGCAGGCGAGGATTCGTTGTATATCCCTGTAGACCAGCTAGGTATACTGCAGAAGTACGTCGGCGGAGACGGGGTGACTCCGCGGCTCAATAAGCTGTCGGGAAGCGAGTGGAAGCAGACAAAGGCAAGAGCAAAACAGGCTGTCAACGATATGGCGGATGAACTGATTAAGATATCAGCAGCCAGAATGAACGAAAAGGGCTATGCTTTTTCCGAAGACACCGTATGGCAGCAGGAATTCGAGGACAGCTTCCCGTATACGGAAACCGACGATCAGCTGAGATGTACCGAGGAAATAAAGGGCGATATGGAGCGGGAGGTCCCTATGGATAGGCTCCTGTGCGGCGACGTGGGCTTCGGCAAGACGGAGGTGGCCGCGAGAGCCCTGTTCAAATGTGTGGCTGACGGAAAGCAGGCCGCTGTGCTGGTGCCGACTACGCTGCTGGCGAACCAGCATTACTATACCCTTAAGGACAGATTCGAAAAATTCCCCTTCAAGGTGGAGATGCTGTCGCGCTTCCGCAGCGCGGCACAGCAGAAGCGCATATTGGAGGGGCTGGAAAACGGCAGCATAGATCTGGTCATCGGCACTCACAGGATATTGTCCAAGGATATAAGCTTCAAGGATCTGGGACTGCTGGTGATAGACGAGGAGCAGCGGTTCGGCGTGAAGCACAAGGAGAAGATGAAGCAGCTTAAGACCAACGTAGACGTGCTGACATTGTCTGCGACCCCTATCCCCAGG
>JAETSS010000230.1 GCA_021769545.1 Eubacterium sp. | reverse complement strand
GAGACTATCGAGATTTATTTCCTCAGTCGGGATCAGATCCTCAAGTTTCAGCTCCTGAGCTTCTGCAGGCGCTGCAGGTTCAACTACAGGCTCGTCCTCTGCCGCCGATATCTCAACAGCTACAGGTTCAGGCTCTGCTACAGTTTCTGCTTCTATATGTACCTCAGGCTCGGTGATCTGCTCTATTGCCGATCCTGCAGCAGGGAAGTCCACAGCATCCAGATCCTGTGTTACGTTCCATGTAGCTTCCTCGTCGTCAGACAGCTTGCTCTTAAGGCTGTCCACTCTTCCCGCTGTCCTGAGTATATTTGTCTTGATCTCTGCAAACTCTTCTTCCATGGAATTGAGCTGCTGCTTATACTTGTTCTTAAGAGCCGAGACCTTTTCCTTTTCAGCCTCCACTTCTGCTCTCATAGCGGCCTTTTCGGCTTCCACTGCTTCTCTCGATGCGTTGAGCTCGGTAGTTATGGCCTCCTTTTCAGCCTCCATACCGGTTCTCATCTGCTCAAGCTCTTTTTCCTGCTGAGCTACCTGCTCTCTTCCTTCCGACAGAATGGTTTCAACTTCGCTCTTGGCCTGATTGATGATTTCATTGCTGCTCTTCTTTGCTTCCATGATCAAGCTTACATAAAGTTCATTATTATCATCGTATTTCTGATATCTTTCGCGCAATTCATTTATTTCGCTTTCGTAAGCGTTCTCTAATTCCTCTATATTCTTTTCGTACAGGTCACATAATTGCTGCATGCATTCGTATACATCATCTTTATCAAATCCTCCAACAGCGCTCTTCTTAATATTCATGTTTTTAAGAAGTCCTATAACCGTCTCACGTCTTTGTTCAGTTAATGCATTCTTATTCATTTCTAAAACCTCTTTTTTCTTCTTCATTACACGTAATGCGAGTTTTAAATAATAATCATGATTTATTGTAACACAATTAAATTGTTTTGTCTTCCTTAATTTGTAATTTTATCACATTTTTGTTGACTTTTACTGCCGAAAAGGGTTACCATGATAAAAAGAGCTTCTTCAAGCAAGAGCTATTTTCACGAATTTTATGTAAAGTTGAGGTCGATCTATGAAAACAATTGAGATAATATCAGGAGAACAGAAGGCACAATTTACTACAAAATCAGTTACATTCGGCGGAAAAGAATACTTTTACAGCAATATGACAGATGTGACAGATCATACTGATGAAGGCTTTTATACTTTTACATACGGAAACGAAACCATGACTTTGCCTTATCAGCCAAAGGATGCCAAAATACTGTACGCCATATTCAGTCAGGTACAGAATATGGCTTCTCAGAAAAAGCAGACGGCTGCCGGTCAAAATGCCCCACAGGCACCCGAGGCTCCGGCACCTGAGCCATCACCGGCTGAAAGTGCCGTTGAAGACAAAGACGTTCCGTACCATGAGCCGGCCCCTCAGGCACCTGTCACAGAAGATGCTGCTCCGGCCGAACAAACTGAGCCCGCTGAACACACCGAGCCTGCTGAGCACGTTGAGTCTACTGAACACACAGACGGGTCCACGCAGAATACCGAAGGCACAGACGCTGTTCCCGATGAAAAAGCGGCAAAGAAAGCCGAAAAGGAACGCCTGAAAGCTGAAAAACAGGCTGAGCGTCAGCGAAGAAAGGCTGAAAAGGCTGCAGAAAAGCAGGCGAAGAAAGCCGCCGCTGCCGGATTCCCTGAGGGAACCGAAGGAGAAGTTTCCGCTGAAACAGCTTCGCAAGCCGTTGAAGCCGCCGATCCGGAGAAAAAGCAGAAGGTCAAGAAATCCCTCATCATCTTTGGTATCATAGTAGCGGCAATCGCAGTATTATCGCTCATATACTTCGTGGCATTCGGCACGCACGATGATCCTACACCGATCAACCCTAGCTCGGATGAATCTCAGACATACGATGATATCGATGAATTAATAAACGATTTGCAATAAACCTGCAAATCGTTTTTTAATCGCCACAACGCCTACGGATGGCATCTGCCGCAAGGCTCATAGCCTGCGTCTTCAGCCGCCTCGGCCGTTTTGAAATAGACTCTGTTTTCTTCATTTGGAAGCCCGCTGCAGCTTGGCAGATGATACTTCCTGGAATTTACGTTTCCTATATAATCGGCTTCTTCCCTGTCCTCAGTATACGGTCTCGTGGCCTTCTTTCCTTCACAGTTAAAGGTGATATTCTCTCCGTCATCCACTGCCATCACAGTCCCCTGCATGTCCGTTCTGAATATCTCTGCACCCAGATCGTTGAATCTGCTCAGCGCCTCTTCATGCGGGTGCCCATACATGTTGTCCTTACCGCATGATATCACGACATACCTTGGATTCACTTCCCTTAGAAAATAATAGCTGTTGGACGTGCTGCTTCCGTGGTGACCTGCCTGCAAAATATCAGCCTCGATATCGGAGCAGTTGTCTATGATATCCCGCTCCACCGAACTTCCGGCATCACCTGTAAACATCGCGCTATTGCTGCCATGTGTCACCCTCAGG
>JAETSS010000229.1 GCA_021769545.1 Eubacterium sp. | reverse complement strand
GGTGAGACGATTTCCGAAAAAGCGGGAAGTCTCAATCTGGGTATACCGGGAGTAATGTATGTAGGCGGTATATGCGGAGTAATCGGTTCGTTTATATACGAGCAGAACTGCGGGGGAGCTATGAATCCTTTCCTGGCGATTTTTATTCCGATGGTGTCATGCCTTATAGGTTCACTGTTGATGGGACTGCTGTTCAGTGTGCTGACGGTAACCCTGCGAGCCAATCAGAACGTTGTCGGTCTTGCCATGACCACCTTCGGTGTAGGCTTCGGAAACTTCTTCGGAGGCTCCCTGATGAAGCTGACAGGCAGCTCGGTTCCATCCATTGCCCTTTCCAAGACAAGCGCTTATTTCAGCAAAACACTGCCCTTTGCACATGATCTTGGATGGTTCGGAAAGATATTTTTATCGTATGGCTTCCTGACATATCTGGCAGTGATAGTAGCTATAATAACGGCGTATGTCCTGGGTCACACGAGAACGGGACTCCAGCTTCGTGCAGTGGGAGAAAATCCGGCGACTGCCGATGCCGCAGGTATCAATGTCAACAGGTATAAATACTGTGCGATATGCATAGGCTGCATGATCGCAGGACTCGGCGGACTCTTCTATGTAATGGATTACGCCAGCGGCGTATGGTCCAACGATGCATTCGGAGACAGAGGATGGCTCGCTATAGCGCTGGTTATCTTCACGCTGTGGAAACCTAATATCGCCATATTCGGTTCGATCCTCTTCGGCGGACTTTACATTCTCCATCTGTTCATACCGGGAGCAGGCATGGCGGCCAAGGAGCTCTACAAGATGCTTCCTTATATCGTGACCATCGTCGTTCTGGTATTTACAAGCATAAGAAAGAGAAGAGAGGATCAGCCTCCGGAAAGTCTGGGGCTGCCGTATTTCAGAGAAGACAGGTGACGGACGTTACGGTGTAAATATAATTAAAGACAAAAAATGAGAGGTCAGGTTGATTCCTTTGTGAAAGCCTTACCTCTCATTTTTATTGTATTATTTGCCATCATATGCGATGACTGTTTCTACATCATATCCTTCCAGTTTTTTTCTGCCGTTCAGGCCTTTCAGCTCTAGGAGACATACCATTTTGACAACAGAAGCATCGAGCTTTTCGATTAGTCTGGCGGCGGCTTTAAGGGTACCTCCCGTAGCGATGAGATCATCGATGACGACCACCTTCATTCCCGGTCTGATGTCGTCCTTATGGAGCTCTATCTCGGCAGTGCCGTATTCAAGCTCATATGATTCACTGACTGTTTCTCTCGGCAGCTTGCCCTTTTTCCTTACTGGTATGAAAGGCTTGCCCAGATTATAGGCGATAGGCATGCCAAAAAGAAAACCCCTCGATTCAAGGCCCGCTACAGCGTCGAATTCGATGCCCTGGAGCTTTTCCTGCATCTGATCGACAGCAAGCTTAAGTCCGTCCGCATCGCTGAGGACCGACGTGATATCGCGGAAAATGATCCCCTTTTCAGGGAAATCAGGTATGCTTGTTACATAATCTTTTACTGTTTTCATTGTTAACGACCTCATTAATGATATATAGAATAGACTGTATTTTTTCCAATACCCGGAAAACCGATGATTTCCCAAGCAGAATAATCGTATCACAGCGGCGGCAAAATAACAATAAGCAAAACAGGAAACTGTCGCACAAACACGTCGTTGTGTGGTATATTAGTGGTGTATCAAAAGAAAACATATGGAGGTAGAGAAAATGATATATGTTCATCTTGCGGAAGGATTTGAGGAAGTGGAGGCCCTTACGGCCGTAGATGTGCTCAGAAGAGCGGAGATAGATGTAAAGACCGTATCGGTTACGGGAAGCAAGACCGTTGCGGGAACTCACGGCGTCAATGTGGAGGCCGATATACTCTATGAGGAGACCGATTATGAAAAGTGTGAAATGATCGTGCTGCCGGGAGGAATGCCGGGATCGACGAACCTTGAAGCCCACGAAGGACTTGCAGCTCATATAAAGTGCTTTGCAGACAACGGGAAGAAGCTGGCTGCCATTTGCGCGGCGCCTATGGTGCTGGGTACATGCGGCATACTGGACGGGAAAAAGGCGACGATATATCCGGGCATGGAGGAGTGTCTCAAAGGCGCGGAAGCCACAGGCGAAGTTGTGACCGTCGACGGTAACATAATAACGGGACAGGGTCCGGCTCTTGCCATGGAGTTTGCGCTGACCCTCGTAGAAGTTTTGAAAGGAAAGGAAGCGGCAGACGAGGTGGCGGCGGATCTGCTTTATGTAAGAAAATGATCGACGTAAGCAAATGCAGGGCGGACCTTCATATCCACACCTGTTATTCCGACGGGCAGGCGACTCCCGCTGATATCGTTAAGAAGGCGAAACGCCTTGGATATGATGTGATAGCTATAACGGATCACGATAATTTCGGCGGTGTCGCGGAGGCTGTGAAAACAGGCGAAGCCGTTGGACTTATTGTGCTGCCGGGCATCGAGCTTGCCACGGAGACCGAAGGCGGC
>JAETSS010000228.1 GCA_021769545.1 Eubacterium sp. | reverse complement strand
TGATACATTAAAGCACCTTCATCGTATTTTTTCCAAAAATCACTTGGTCTGCCTACGATATTTTTGGAATCCACCTGTGAAAGCGATCATATCGGGGGCAAATTCCAAAATTTTCGGTCCGAAAAACAATTATCTTTGGAATTTAGCCATGCTCCTTATATCCCCAGCGCCGTGCCCACCAGCATCACCGCAAGGGCGACTATCCATGCCACAGCGCACTGGCCGATGACAACGCCTACGGCCCACCTGCCGCCGAGCTCACGCTTTACGGAAGCCACCGCAGCGACGCACGGAGTATAAAGAAGACAGAAGACCAGCAGCGCCGCAGCTGCCAGAGGATCCAGCACGCCCAGCAACGCCTCTGTCGATCCGAACAGTACGGAAAGCGTCGATACTACGCTTTCCTTTGCCATGAATCCGGTTATCAGCGCTGTAGATATCCTCCAGTCGCCGAAGCCCAGCGGTATGAATACCGGAGCGATGACTCCCGATACGCAGGCAAGGAGGCTGTCCTTCGAATCCGTCACCACATTCATATGTACATCAAAGGTCTGCAGGAACCAGATCACGATGGTAGCCACGAATATCACGGTGAAGGCTCTCTGCATGAAATCCTTCGCCTTGTCCC
The DNA here is from genome assembly GCA_021769545.1 of Eubacterium sp. The sequence continues at coordinate 1,928 of JAETSS010000228.1, read as the reverse complement.
ACAGAAGCCGTCCCACATTGACGGCGCCCGGCATCCTGTAGCTCGGAAGCTCCATTACGAAAGGCACCGGCTCGCCCTTGAATGCCGTTCCCCGCATTATCAATGCCACCAGTATTCCCACGATTATACCGACAAAATACAGACCGATCATCACGAGAGCTCCGTGCTCCGGGAAGAAGGCAGCAGTGAAAAACGCATATATCGGCAGCTTCGCCGAACAACTCATAAACGGCGTAAGGAGTATCGTCATCTTCCTGTCGCGCTCCGACGGAAGCGTCCTGCTGGCCATCACCGCAGGCACCGTACACCCGAATCCTATCAGCATCGGCACTATGCTCCTGCCTGAAAGACCTATCTTTCTCAGGAGCTTGTCCATGACAAATGCCACTCTCGCCATATATCCGCTGTCCTCCAGAAGCGAAAGGAAAAAGAACAGCGTCACTATTATCGGCAGGAAGCTCAGTACGCTTCCCACACCGTTGAATATACCGTCTATCACGAGGGAATGTATCACATCGTTGACATCAAAAGCGGTAAGAGCGCCGTCCACGATCTCCGTGAGTGCACCTATGCCCCTGTCCAGCCAGTCGGCCATAAATGCACCGATCACATTGAATGTGAGCCAGAAGACCAGCGCCATGATGGCAACGAAAGCAGGTATCGCCGTATATTTCCCCGTAAGCAGCCTGTCGATCCTGCGGCTTCTGGCATGCTCACGGCTTTCCTTAGGCTTTATGACCGCAGCGCTGCATACCTTTTCTATGAATCCGAATCTCATATCCGCGATGGCCGCAGCGCTGTCGAGGCCCCGCTCTTCTTCCATCTGCAGTATTATATGCTCCAGCATCTCCTCTTCATTTTTGCTGAGTCCCAGACTTTCCAGTATCAGCTTGTCACCCTCAGCCAGCTTGCTGGCCGCAAATCGGAGCGGTATGTTTGCCGCCGCCGCATGGTCCTCTATCAGATGCATTATCGCATGAAGACATCTGTGTACGGCTCCGTCCTTGTCGTCGACGCTGCAGAAGTCCATCCTTCCCGGCCGCTCCTGATACTTGGCTATATGTACGGCATGGTCGATGAGCTCTCTGATGCCTTCGTTCTTCGCCGCGGAAATAGGTACTACCGGGATCCCCAGCATCTCTTCCATCTCGTTGACTCTGATGGAGCCGCCGTTTTCCCTGACCTCGTCCATCATATTGAGAGCAAGAACCATGGGGATGTTGAGCTCCATCAGCTGCATGGTGAGATACAGGTTCCTCTCTATATTGGTAGCGTCCACTATGTTGATGATGCCCTTGGGATCGTCGCTTAACAGGAACTGTCTCGTCACTATCTCCTCGCTGCTGTAGGGAGACATGGAGTATATGCCCGGAAGGTCCGTGACAAGAGTTTCGTCATGACCTTTTATCACTCCGTCCTTTCTGTCCACGGTGACTCCCGGAAAATTGCCCACATGCTGGTTGGAGCCTGTAAGCTGATTGAAAAGTGTAGTCTTTCCGCAGTTCTGGTTCCCTGCCAGTGCAAAGGTCAGTTTTTCGTCTTCGGCAAGGGGGTTTTCATCGGCCTTGGTATGATATTTCCCGCCTTCTCCAAGTCCGGGATGTACTATAGGTCTTTCTCTCCTGCGTATATCCTTCTCCATCGATGCGTTCCTGACATCGCTTATCAGTATCTTTGCCGCATCGTCCTTTCGAAGGGTCAGCTCATAGCCGTGGAGCCTCAGCTCCACCGGATCTCCCATTGGCGCGTGTTTTACCATGGTGATCTCTGCTTCCGGTATTATTCCCATATCGAGAAAGTGCTGCCTGAGAGCGCCTTCTCCTCCCACCGATACCACGGTGGCTGTTTTTCCTATATCAAGATCTTTCAACGTCATTTCTTCGATCATAAAAAGCTCCTTCTGTCTGCTTTATCTTTTCTCATTCATC
>JAETSS010000227.1 GCA_021769545.1 Eubacterium sp. | reverse complement strand
AAGCGAGCAGGCTCTGGCTGCGGTAACGTACATATTCCCGGTACAGATGCTGCTGATATCGGTAGCCGTGGGAACAGGCGTGGGAATAAACTCGCTGATCTCGAGAAGGCTTGGAGCGAAGCGCCTCGAGGAGGCGGATCTTGCGGCATGTCACGGGTACAGGCTGTCGTTTTTTAACTGGATACTGTTTGCACTGATAGGTGTGTTCCTGTCAAAGCCGATGATGAACATCATGTCGGATACGCCGTATATCATAGAGAGCGGCACGAAATATATGTTTATAATCACCGTGTTTTCCATGTTTTCGCTGGTTCAGATAACCACGGAGAAGATACTGCAGGCGACGGGAAATATGAAGCTCCCGATGATATGCAGCATAACGGGTGCCGTTACAAATATAGTGATGGACCCTGTGCTTATCTTCGGTATTGGACCGTTTCCTGAAATGGGAGTTACGGGAGCCGCCGTTGCTACCGTTCTCGGTCAGTTCATTTCCATGTGTCTTGGTCAGGTTGTCCTGTTCAAGGGAAAGCATCCTGTACATGTCAGACTTTTCGGATGGAAGATGCAGGGCAGGATCATAAAGGATATATACGCAGTAGGGGCTCCAGCCATACTGATGCAGTCCATCGCATCCATCATGCAGTTCGGTATGAATATAATTCTGGGCAGCATCAATGAGACGGCAGTTGCCGTGCTGGGCGTATACGGAAGGCTGCAGTCCTTCATATTCATGCCTGTATTCGGACTGAATCAGGGCGTGCTTCCGATAATGGGATACAACTACGGTGCAAGGGACAGAAAGAGACTGATGGAGACATTCAGGAAGGGCTTTATGATCGCATTCATCATAATGGCCGTGGGTCTTGTGATATTCCAGCTGTTCCCTAAGGAACTGCTGTCGGTGTTCAACTCACAGAACAGTCAGGATATGTACGATATAGGCATACCGGCTCTCAAGACCATAAGCCTGTGCTTCCTGCCGGCTTCATTCGGTATCATGTCGTCATCCATATTCCAGGCTATCGGACATGGATTCATGAGCCTTTGGGGTTCGCTTTTGAGACAGCTGGTGGGAATACTGCCGCTGGCATGGATACTGGCCGCCATTTCGGGACTGGATCTGGTATGGTATTCGTTCCCGCTGGCAGAAGTGATCGGTTCGGTTTATTTCGTTCTGGCTCTCAGGTATGTATATAAGAAAGAGATAAAGACGCTGGATATTATAGAATAAGCTGAAACGTCGATTTTTTGTAACTTTTCTTGCAGATAAAATCGGAATATACAATAGTGCTTTTTATGGTACTGTTGCGCTCGTTGCAAGAAAGTTATGGGTTTATTATCGGTGAAGTCTATACGGAGTGAAATATCAACGTGATACCGACTTTGTATCTAGCAAGACATACAAAGGAGGATTATGCTTATGTCAATGATTAAAATAGAAAATCTTACCTTCTCCTACCCAACGAGCTATGACGATATCTTTGAAGATGTAAATTTTCAGATCGACACCGATTGGAAGCTCGGCTTTGTGGGAAGAAACGGCAGAGGAAAAACGACACTGTTAAACCTATTGCTCGGTAAGTATGAGTATAGTGGTAAAATCCACTCATCCGTGCAGTTTGATTACTTTCCATATCCCGTAGCGGATAAAAAGAAGTTTACCAACGAAATTTTCTTTGAAATCGCACCGGGGGCTGAAGAGTGGGAACTGATGCGAGAGCTGTCCTATTTGGACGTGAATGCCGACGTGCTATATCGCCCCTTTGAAACACTTTCAAACGGCGAACAGACAAAGGTGCTATTGGCGGCGTTATTTTGCAATGAAGGTCACTTTCTCTTAATTGACGAGCCGACAAACCATCTGGATACAAAAGCTCGTGAAATGGTATCCGCCTATCTGAAAAGGAAAAAAGGCTTTATACTTGTGTCTCACGATCGCCGTTTTTTGGATGGCTGTGTTGACCACATTCTGTCGCTAAACAGGGCAAATATTGAAGTGCAAAGCGGAAATTTTTCGTCTTGGATGGCAAACTTTGAGCAGCAACAGGAATTTGAACTGGCACAAAACGAACGTTTACGAAAGGACATCCGTCGATTGCAGCAGTCGTCAAAACGTTCTGCAGTGTGGTCTGACCGAGTGGAAGCATCAAAAATCGGTGCGGCAGATAAAGGCTATGTCGGGCATAAAGCTGCAAAGATGATGAAGCGGTCAAAGACAATCGAGGCAAGACAGCAGCAGGCGATCCAGCAAAAATCAGGTCTTCTGCAAAACATCGAAACTGCCGAAAGTTTGAAGATCACGCCCTTGATGTATCATGCTGACACACTCGTTTCCTTTTCTGATGTTTCGGTATGTTATGATGGGAATACAGTATGTGGGCCTGTTTCCTTCAATGTGCAGCGTGGAGACCGAGTCGTGCTTGACGGCAAAAATGGAAGTGGCAAAAGCAGTTTGCTGAAGCTCTTAATCGGCGAGCCGATTGCGCATACAGGGACGCTGCAATTAGGTGTGATATTGTCAAGATTAGTTGACACATTTTTCTCAAGGATATCGCTGACTATGCC
>JAETSS010000226.1 GCA_021769545.1 Eubacterium sp. | reverse complement strand
CCGGCAGGGATCAGCTTACCGATGATAACGTTCTCCTTGAGGCCCTGCAGCTTATCGTTCTTGCCCTTGATGGCCGCATCCGTAAGAACTCTCGTAGTCTCCTGGAAAGATGCCGCAGACAGGAACGAATTGGTTGCCAGCGATGCCTTGGTGATACCGAGAAGCAGTCTTTCCGCTTCCGCAGGTCTTCCGCCCTTGGCAATAGCCGCAGCATTTGCTTCCTCGATCTCCACCTTGCCGTACTGTCCGCCCGGCAGCAGACCCGTATCTCCCGGATCGTTGATCTTCATCTTGGAAAGCATCTGTCCTACTATAACTTCTATATGCTTATCGTTGATGTCTGCACCCTGCTGCTTATATACTCTCTGTACTTCCTTAAGCAGGTACTGGTATACACCTTCAACGCCGTTGAGCCTCAGGATATCCTTAGGATCGAGAGGTCCCTTGGTGATATTGTCGCCCGCAAGGACATACTCGCCCTCGGTAACACATATCCTTGCACCATACGGTATCTCGTATACCTTTTCCTCTTCGCCTCTTACCTTGACGTGAGTCTTGTTGTCGATGGTAGGCTCTATGGAAACCACAGTTCCGTCAGCTTCACAGATGACTGCAAGACCCTTAGGCTTTCTGGCCTCGAACAGCTCCTCTACTCTAGGCAGACCGTGGGTGATATCGGAACCTGCAACACCGCCTGTATGGAAGGTTCTCATTGTAAGCTGCGTACCCGGCTCACCGATGGACTGTGCCGCCGTGATACCTACAGCTTCACCGATATTTACGCTTTCTCCCGTAGCAAGGTTTCTTCCGTAGCACTTAGCGCATACGCCCGTCTTGCTGTGGCATGTCATTACCGATCTGATAGCAACAGACTCGATGCCGGCAGCCTCTATGGCTTCCGCAGCTTCTTCGCTTATCTCGCAGTCCTGCTCCACCAGCAGCTCGTTGGTCTCAGGATGATATATATCCAGAAGAGCAGTTCTTCCGATGATACGATCCTTGAGCTTTTCGATGACTTCCTTGCCGTCTGTAAAGGCCTTTACCTCGATACCTTCGTCCGTACCACAATCGTCTTCCCTTACGATAACGTTGTGGGAAACGTCTACGAGTCTTCTGGTCAGATAACCCGAGTCGGCAGTTCTGAGCGCGGTATCGGCAAGTCCCTTTCTGGCTCCGTTGGTCGAAATAAAGTATTCCAGTACGGAAAGGCCTTCTCGGAAGTTTGCCTTGATAGGGATCTCGATAGTCTTACCTGTAGCGTTGGCCATAAGTCCTCGCATACCGCCGATCTGTCTGATCTGGTTCTTACTACCTCTCGCACCGGAGTGCGCCATGATGAACAGATTGTTGAGTGAATCCAGCGAATCCATCAGGGCATCTGCAACATCGTCCGTAGTCTTGTTCCAGATCTCGATTACCTTTTCGTATCTTTCCTTATTTGACACCAGACCTCTTCTGTATGCCATTTCATATCTATCTACCAGTTTTTCCGACTCGTCTATGATGGTCTTCTTCTTTTCAGGGATCTCCATGTCGGAAATACTGATGGTTATAGCTGCTATCGTCGAATAATGGAAGCCCATATCCTTGATATAGTCAAGCATTATGGCAGTTTCCGTGTTTCCGTGTATACGGTAGCATCTGTCGATTATCTGTCCCAGCTTCTTCTTGTCGCACAGGAAGTCTATTTCAAGTGAATACGGATCGGCTTCTCTGTCTTCCACATAGCCAAGATCCTGAGGTATCTTCTGATTGAATATGAATCTTCCTACCGTAGACTCCACCAGCTTTCCTCTGGTATCGTTCTCGCCTGCATACATCCTTACCTTGACTCTGGCATGAAGTCCTACCATACCTGTCTGGTACGCCATCAGCATCTCGGAAATATCCGTGAACACCTTTCCGTCACCCTTTTCGGCATCGGACGTCCTCTTGCCCTCTTCCTGTCCCGGATGAGTCAGGTAATAGCTTCCCAGGATCATATCCTGCGTAGGCGTAGTGATCGGAGAACCGTCCTTCGGTGCGAGGATGTTGTTTACGGAAAGCATCAGGAATCTGGCTTCCGCCTGTGCCTCTACGGAAAGCGGTACGTGTACAGCCATCTGGTCTCCGTCGAAGTCGGCGTTGAATGCGGTACATGCCAGAGGATGCAGCTTGATGGCCTTACCCTCTACCAGTACAGGCTCGAATGCCTGGATACCCAGTCTGTGAAGGGTCGGGGCACGGTTCAGCATTACAGGGTGCTCCTTGATAACGCCTTCCAGTACGTCCCATACCTCAGGTCGTACCTTTTCCACCATTCTCTTGGCGCTCTTGATATTATGAGCATTGCCGTTTTCCACCAGCTTCTTCATGATAAACGGCTTGAACAGCTCCAGCGCCATCTTCTTAGGAAGTCCGCACTGGTAGAACTTGAGCTCAGGTCCTACTACGATTACCGAACGTCCCGAATAGTCGACACGCTTACCCAACAGGTTCTGTCTGAATCTTCCCTGCTTACCCTTGAGCATGTCGGACAGTGATTTCAGAGGTCTGGATCCCGGTCCTGTTACCGGTCTTCCTCTTCTGCC
>JAETSS010000225.1 GCA_021769545.1 Eubacterium sp. | reverse complement strand
TCAGATACATACCGTAAAATGTAGCCGCCAATGCTGCTGTCATTATCAATCTGCCTGCAATGGTTGTATACAAAGGAGTAATATATGAGTAAGAAAAAACGTTTAACATCAGCAGCATCAGCAGCGGCATTACAGAAATTATCCTCCCCTCCGTCTTCTTCTGGGCCGTTATGGTCCTGATCTCTCTGTCTATATTCATCTTGTCTGTCAAAATCTCCGTGGTATGAGCGATTATCTTCTCTAAATTCCCACCCATGTTCCTGCAGGTCACATACACCTGCACGAAGTTGTTTATATCCTCGCTTTTACTTCTGAAAGCGAAATCCTTAAGCAGGACCTTATCGCTTTCCTTATTGCGAAGCATGCTTATCTTCATGTGTCTCAATTCCCTCATTATCGGCTCATCAGCGCCGTACATGACGGACAGCTCCTCCTCCGCCTCTATCAACGCCTCGTCCATCTGTCTTCCCGCCGCCACCGAAGCCGACAGCGAATAAAGCATGTCCTTGAACTGCACATTCAGCTTGTCCATTCTCTTTATCGCCATACGCTTTTCCGCATATGGTGTTGTCCAATATATCAATACCCCAAACAAAAGAGACAAAACTACGCTGTGATAGAACAGATATATAACCGTGAATATGCATATATACCCCACCGAATAGAAGTACAGCCGCTCTTTCTTTGACAGCTTATATACAGAGTAATCTCTTACCATTTCCATCTCCCCTACGTTACATCTTCTCCATATCCCGCAAGCATCAGCTTTTCCCTATGCAAAAGCCTGCTGCCCGGTATTCGCCTGCCATGTCTGAATATACGGTTTATCCTTATACTGCCGTTTTCCATACCGTCAAGCTCCGCTATCTCCATGACCTTTCTTCCTCCGTCTCTAAGTCTGCTCATATGGATCATGATATCTATCCCTTCTGTTATCTGACTCCTTATGGCTTCCACCGGAAAATCCGCTGCCTGCAGGAACATAGCCTCCAGACGCTTCAGCATCCCCTCTATATCATTGGCATGACCGGTGCTCATGCTGCCGTCATGACCTGTATTCAACGCCTGTATCATATCCATCACCTCCTTTCCTCTGACCTCACCGATCAGTACACGATCCGGCCTCATCCTGAGACTTGCCTTTACAAGCTGTGCCATATCCACCTCACCTTTGCCCTGAACGTTGGCGTTTCTGCATTCCAGCCGGACGATATTTTCTATCCGGTCTATCTGCAGCTCCGCGGAGTCCTCTATGACCACAACTCTCTCATGAGGCGGTATAAACCGTGACAGCACGTTCAGCATGGTAGTTTTGCCTGACGATGTTCCTCCGCACACGAAGCAGTTATACCCGGAGACCACAAGGAGCTTAAGAAACCCTGCTTCCTCCTCCGTCATGGTCCCCGATCTTATGAGATCCTCAGGCGTCATCACCTTATCGGGGAATTTCCTGATGGTCAGTATCGGTCCGTTGAGGGCGATGTTCTTATATACTGCATTCACCCTGGAGCCGTCGGAAAGCCTCGCATCCACTATGGGATTCAGCTCGTTTATCTCACGATGTACCTTCGATGCTATACGTCTGATGAGTTCCTCCAGCTCCTCCGTGCTGTCAAATGACAGCGGAAGTCTCTCGGTCCTGCCGTTTCTCTCGGCAAAGATATCATCCTTGCCGTTTACCATTATCTCCGAAATGGTTTTATCCTCGATATACGGCTGTAAAATGTCCATCTCACGTCTGAGAGAAAGGAATATGCGCTCTATCAGCTCTATGTTCCTGCTGTGTTCAAAGGCCGCCGCCTTTTCCGAGGAAAAGACGAATTCCTCTATCTTTTTCAGCGCATCCTCATCGCTCATATGACCTTCGGCATCGGCTATCACCAGCCGCAGCTCGGATATGTATCGTTTTATTTCATCCGGCGTGTAGGTGCAATCTACAGCTTTTCGGTATGTCGGCATGTTTTCAGAATGTTTTTCCATAAGTTACATTTTCTTCCTTTCATCCATATAATAAAACACTTGTAAAAAATTTACAAGTGTTTTTGTTCGACAAATTTCGACAAACTCGAGGATGGCACAGGATCTAAAGCTTTTCTATATCTTCCCTTGCCAGTCCTGTGTTCTGAGCGATAACGTCTATTGGGATCCCGGCAGATTTGAAATTTCGGGCGATTTTTTTCTTTGCTTCCGCTTCGCCACGGGCTTCACCGCGTGCTTCGCCTTCTTCCAGCCCCCTGAGATATCCATCGTTTTCTCTTATCGCTTCACATTGTTCTCTAGTCAGTTCATGACATAATATACCCATAATCTCACCACCATTTTTCTTTAGGAAGTCTTTCAGCATTCCGTCCTTCCCACCTTCAACAATGCTCTTTTCTACGGCCTGTCTCAGCTCCAAATCTTGCGCATTCTCCCTTATCATGTGGATGAATCTGCTGTATTCTTCAAGAGTCCTGCACCTTCTTAAAAGCTCTGCGCCTTTTTCGGAGTTGACATTAATGATTTTTACTTCTGCTTCTACGGGTATTGTATCACATTTGGCGACATATGAGTCGGAAAGTTTTATTTTA
>JAETSS010000224.1 GCA_021769545.1 Eubacterium sp. | reverse complement strand
GCCTGCGGCATTTTTGAGTCCGTTTCTGAAAAATTCCTTAGGGCCTTTGTGTGACGCCACTCTGGCGAGAGCCAGCGCCATGCCGTATTCGAATGAATTCTTATATTCCGCAGGGATCTCGGAGCCCATTGCCTTGCCTTCAACCAGATATGTATCCTTTTTCCTTGAAAGCGGCGGTATACGAGGTACGATAAGCGCACACACGATACCTACAGCACATATCAGCAGATAGTAAACTCCGAAGTATTCCATCAGACCTACCTGGGAAAGTACTACGATACTGAATGTTATGGATACTGCCGAGAAGGTCGTCGCGATAACGGAGGCCTCTCTGGCCGAATAATATCCGCCCTCGTACTGGTTGCATGTAAGCATAACGCCAAGTGTACCGTCTCCTACCCATGATGTAAAGCAGTCTACTGCGGCACGTCCCGGTATCTTAAAGAGCGGACGCATTACCCTCGTCAGCAGCGCTCCCACGAATTCCAGCAGACCGAAGTCAAGCAGCAGCGGCAGCAGCAGTCCTGCGATGGCGAATATGATAACCAGTACAGTCAGAAGATCGCTGAGAACGAAGCCTCCTGCACCGCCCTCCGTGATCATATGTATGAATCCGGTATCATCATCCCCTGCTTTTATACCCAGGAAGGTCAGCCACAGGAACACTGCGCCCACGGCACGGATAATGGCCCATACAGGTGTGGTGCCGAAGATGTCCCACAGCATAGGCCTGTCTGTCATGAACTTCGGCTTTGCCAGGGAGAGCACCGATAAAATAGCTGATACCGTTATGATGAATACACACAGTATCGGCAGCAACGATGCCAGAGCATCTCCGATAAGGTCTGCAATGATCTTTACGATGATCGTCCATTCTCCGCTATACTTAATAGGGATCATAAAAATAATAATTCCGATTATGGACGGTATCGCAAAGCTTGCGACAGACTTTCTTGAATCGTTTTTCATAAATAACACCTCTTTTCTTTCTCATAGCTTTCCCAGAATTCATTGCCCTTTTTCTATATGACTAATTATAATTTTCAGAATTTTATCATGTCGGACATTTTTTATGAATTTTCTGGTATTTAACGGTTTTTTGACCGCAGCGAACACTATTATACTATAAAACGCGTTCTTCCGGTAAAAATTACAGGATTTTTTCGACAATTAATGATACAATTATATATAAAAGACGACTCAATCAGCAGACCGGAGGTAAATCATGTCAAAACTCGTACCTATCCAAAGTATTTTTTGCTCAGATGAAGATGAAACAAGACTATGCAGTTTTGATACCGAGGTGATCTCTGAGCCTACCACTCCGCTGATCCACCCCATGTCAAGACTGTGGCTGATCAACAGCGGAAGCGCCACTCTGGTACTCAACGGTAAGGAATATCAGCTTACCAAAGGGACACTTGTTTCGGTCCTGCCATGGCAGATCTCGGATATAACGGAGGTCAGATCACCCATACAGTTTTATGTGGTAGCATACTACTTCGACAGCATCAACGAGATAATCAAGACCTTCTACAATCCCGACAGCACGCACCTTTACATTACCGAATCGCTGTCAAAGATGCCTGTGATGACCTTCGACGAACAGAATTACTCGCAGCTGGCCGCGACGTTCCGTCAGATAAAGGATGAACTGCAGATACAGCGCCGCCTTGATCCTGACGAGGACGGATCGGATTCGGAGATACGGGGCCTCAGCAATCTGTTCCTCACCAACAAGCTCATAGATATACTGGTTTCGCTGCTCCGGTCAGGACATACGCTGCCTGCCCGTGAAGCCTCCATAGATTCCAGCGAGATCCTGCAGTTTTTATATACCCACCTCAATGAAAAGATCACGCTGTCAATGCTGTCGCAGAAATTCTATATGAGCGAATCGGCCATCAGCTCGTATATAAGGAACACTACGGGACTGTCATTCTTTGACCTGCTCAACGAGATGCGCGTCGGCAAGATGACCAATTACCTGCTGTATACCGATCTTACACTGGATGAGCTTTCGGAGATCCTGGGCTTCGTCGACAGCGCCCACATAAGCAAGGTGTTCCTGTCACGTGTCGGCATCAAGGCAAACGATTTCAGGAAAACATACCAGTCCATCGGCGACAAATGCTGCATCAAGGACAAACGTATCTTCTATGAGATAGTTTCCTACATATACAGGAATTCCGCAGAGGATCTGCAGTCAAAAAGCGTCAGCGAGCATTTTGGCATATCTCCCAAGGAGCTCAACCGCATACTGCTTTTCCAGGTGGAAATGAATTTCAACGACTATCTCAATTTTATCCGTGTAAACCGCGCCTCGGAGCTGCTTCTTGAGACGGACAAGAGCATCCTAACCATCGCCCTTGAGGTGGGATACAACACTGAGAAGAGCCTCGTCCGGAACTTCAACCGCTTCCGCTCCATGACTCCCGGAAATTTCCGAAAGTCCATCAGGCTGCAGAAGAACGAGCTGTAGACGAGGGTAAAGGCGCAGGCTGCCATCGAATGTACAAAAAAACTGCCGCTGCAGAGATCACGCTCTCCTGCAGCAGGCAGTTTTGTTTTTCATATAAGCTTATT
>JAETSS010000223.1 GCA_021769545.1 Eubacterium sp. | reverse complement strand
GCATCATTGAAAGGAAGCTTGGATACGGAAGACAGGGAAGCTACTGCACCGTGAGTATCGCGGCCGTGCATGGGGTTAGCACCGGGAGCGAAAGGCTGGCCCTTCTTACGTCCATCGGGAGTATTACCTGTTGCCTTACCGTAGGTAACATTGGAGGTAATGGTCAGGATGGAGGTGGTAGGGATACCGTTTCTGTAGGTGTGGTGACGTCTGATAGCTGTCATGAACTTGTGAACGATTTCCTGAGCGATCTCGTCTACGCGGTCATCATCATTGCCGTACTTAGGGAAGTCACCGGTAGTCTTGAAGTCTACAATGATGCCGTCCTCGTCACGAACAACCTCAACCTTTGCATACTTGATCGCGGAAAGGGAATCAGCCACGATGGAGAGACCTGCAACACCGGTTGCGAAATATCTCTTAACGTCTCTGTCATGAAGAGCCATCTCTGCTCTCTCGTAGCAGTACTTGTCATGCATATAGTGGATGATGTTCAGAGTGTTTACATAAACATCTGCCTGCCACTCAAGCATATCGATGAATTTGCTCATTACATCATCATAGTCGAGAACATCGCCGGTAACAGGGCGGTACTTGGGACCAACCTGCTTCTTGGTAACTTCGTCGATACCGCCGTTCAAAGCGTACAGCAGACACTTAGCTACATTAGCACGAGCGCCGAAGAACTGCATTTCCTTACCGATCACCATGGAGGATACGCAGCATGCGATACCGTAGTCATCGCCGTGGGTTACTCTCATCAGGTCGTCGTTCTCATACTGGATGGAAGAGGTCTGGATGGAGGTCTTAGCACAGAACTTCTTCCAACCTTCGGGAAGTCTGGTGGACCAGAGTACAGTCAGGTTGGGCTCGGGTGATGCACCCAGATTGTACAGGGTCTGCAGATAACGGAAGCTCATCTTTGTTACCATGTGACGTCCGTCTACGCCGACACCGCCCAGGGACTCGGTTACCCATACGGGATCGCCTGCGAAGATCTGGTTATACTCAGGTGTACGAGCGAACTTCACGCAGCGGAGTTTCATGATGAAATGGTCAACAAACTCCTGGATCTCCTCCTCGGTGAAAGTACCGTTTGCCAGGTCTCTCTCTGCGTAGATATCAAGGAAGGTGGATGTACGTCCAAGGGACATAGCGGCACCGTTCTGCTCCTTCACGGAACACAGATATCCGAAGTATACTGCCTGGATAGCTTCCTTAACGTTGGTTGCAGGATTAGAGATATCGCAGCCGTAAGAAGCAGCCATCTCCTTCATCATCTTCAGAGCGGTCATCTGCTCGGAGAGCTCTTCGCGAAGACGGATCACATCGTCGGTCATAACACGTCCGGTGGATGCCTTCTGTGCTTCCTTGTCCTCGATCAGTCTGTCGATACCGTACAGAGCCACACGCCTGTAGTCGCCGATGATACGGCCGCGGCCATATGCATCAGGAAGACCGGTAATGATATGGGAGGAACGGCAGGCCCTCATCTCGGGATTGTAAGCGTCAAAGCAGCCTGCGTTGTGGGTCTTTCTATGTGTGGAGAAGAACTCGGAAATCTCAGGATCAACCTCGTAACCGTTGTCGGAGCAAGCCTTCTCTGCCATACGGATACCGCCGTAAGGCTGTAAAGATCTCTTGAAAGGTTTATCAGTCTGGAAACCTACGATGGTTTCCTTGCTCTTGTCAAGGTATCCGGGACCATGGGAAGTAATTGTAGAAACAACTTTGGTATCCATGTCAAGAACACCGCCTGCTTCTCTTTCCTTCTTCTGCAGGTCAAGAACCATAGCCCATAAATCCTTTGTGTTCTGAGTAGGGCCTGCCAGGAAAGAATCATCACCGTCATAGGGATGATAGTTTCTCTGGATGAAGTCACGAACATTGACTTCTTTGTCCCATTTGCCACGCACGAAATCTGTCTCAATTGGTTTCATTTTGAAATACCTCCTGTAAAATTTGAATTAGTTTATAAATTTGAATGTTACTGCTAATCCTTAGGTTTATTATATGAAAAACAAGTGATACAGTCAAGAAGAGAACGTGTACTTTTTGCGATACATAAGCCATGCGGTTACTGCTCGCGGTCTTGCTGTGAAAGTCCTGTAATCTGCCCGTGGAAACCGAACAGTCAAAACCGCATTCCTTTGCGGCATTGAAAGATAGTGGAAATTGCATGCACACAAAACGAGCGGAGAAACTTTATTTTGGTGCCGGTTGTCTGAGGATGTGCATGGCGCGACCAGCAGCAGTCCTGTTCACAAGACTCAGTCACCGGATTCGCTGCCGCATCCATATTATGTGCCGTGCCCCGTCTCTTATGCGAACTGTTCTTTCATGGAAAAGAATAACTTGTCAGATTTTGGGGAATAGATTATACTTGTAAGGAAAAAAGCTATATCTGCCCGGCGGATATCTGAAAGGAGAACAGAAAAATGAGCGGAATAACCAAAGAAATGACGATAGGCGAGATCCTGAGAACCAATCCTGACGTGGCTCCCGTTTTGATGGATGCGGGAATGCATTGTCTGGGATGCCCCTCCGCACAGGGAGAATCTCTGGAAGAGGCAGCAATGGTGCATGGGATC
>JAETSS010000222.1 GCA_021769545.1 Eubacterium sp. | reverse complement strand
ACGAAGAAATTCGAAAAATCATATAACAATGCAAAAAACAGATTCGAAAAACTTCAGGATAATTTCGTCTACACCATGACGGAGACCGAGATGCCTCAGACGGTAATGACCAATCAGACAAGCGATAACATCATAAGCCTGATGTATACCCTCAAAACGGGAACATATTTCCAGGATGAGGACAGCGGCGAGATAATATCGGCTTCATATATGTCATATATGACCACCTCAAACAACGCCCTCAAGCTTATCATGACGTCACGAAGCACCGACAAGGCGGTCCTTGCAGATATGGATGCGGAATTCCTCACGACATCGGGGCTCTGCGATATATCATACACATCTTCGAAGCCTCATATCACATGGACCTCCAACATCAAAGATGATCCAGCGAAGTTCCTGACGGACGCTCTGGGCACCGAAAGCTCCATCGTACCCGATACTCTGGCAAGCAGTGAATGCGATGTATTCGCCGCAGGCGGCGCTTCAAATATCGTATCCTACAGATGCAATATACATAACAGCGATTCAGCCATGATGAACATCATACACTTCATGGAAAGCCTCGCTCAATAACATATATCAACATGCGTCCTATGGGCGCACCACTATAAAAAAGCCATACGGACATGTGTGTCCGGCCGGTAAACGGCCGCAGCTCACAGCTCCGTATGGCTTCCTTTTATCTCTGCAGATGTACGAAGTTGGCCGATGCGCTGGCAAGGCATTTGCCCGTTTCCTCATCTACAGCCTTGGATCTCACACGCACTAGGGATCTTCCCGGATGTACTATTTCCGATGTGAAGATATATGATTTCCCCAGAAACGGTCTGATAAAGCTAACGTTTATATCAGCCGTGGATACCTGATCATACTGACTGTACGCCAGCACCGTCATACCCATGGATGTATCGAACATGGACGCTATGGCGCCGCCGTGTATCTCTCCCCGATGGTTCTTTTCCCAGTTCTGCGCAGTAAATCTTATATCCGCCGTCATCTTTTCCGTATCACAGCCGCAGGGTTCCGGAGCCAGCAGCGCATTCATGCCGTCCGTTTCGGTCTCCATTATCTCCCGCGCTATAATTTCAAGCTTCTTTTCTACGTCTTCTTTATTATGCATACAAAAATTACCTCCTGTCAGTACTGTATATTTTACAACGTAATTTCATAAATGTCTTCAGATACATCAAAAAAATGTCGAATATTTTCCGCAGATATCTCCGAAATATCCATGTATACCTTCGCCTGATTCGATGGCCGTGACATTGCAGCTGTTGCTGCATCCGCTGCAGCTTATTTCCCTGAGCCCCAGATCGGCAAAGCCCGTTTCAAATCCCCTGAATCTGGTTTTCGCTGGAGCTTTTTCCCTGGCAAGGAGAGCCGCACCGTATGCCCCCATTATCTTATGCTCTTTGGGAACGAAGACCTCACAGTCCAGTATCTCCTCGAAAGCCTTCTTCATCCCTCTGTTGGCAGCCACTCCGCCCTGAAAACAGATCTTCGGACGTATCTTCTTTCCCTTGGCCACATTGGACATATACGTCATCGCCAGCGCCCTGCACATGCCGGCCATCAGCTCATCGTCCCTTATGCCCATCTGCTGTTTATGGATTATGTCCGATTCGGCGAACACCGCACATCTTCCCGCTATTGGGACAGCCTTTTCCGCATCGGCAGCCATATCTCCCAGCTCCTCGATGGTGACCCCCATACGTCCCGCCTGCCTGTCGAGAAACGAGCCCGTTCCCGCCGCGCACACGGTATTCATGGCAAAGTCGGAGACGAGGCCGTCCTCCATGATGATTATCTTGGAATCCTGTCCGCCTATCTCTATGACCGTCCTTATCTCGGGATCTATCTGGGCCACGGCCCTAGCATGAGAGGTTATCTCGTTTTTCACGATATCTCCTCCCACCATGGCGGAACCCAGATACCGTCCGCTGCCTGTAACGCCTACTCCCGCTATCTCCCCTGACATGCGGTCACGTCCAAGCTTCCTCAGGCCCTCCTTGATGGCGTCCATGGGTCTGCTCTTCGTCTTGAGATACAGTGACTCTACCACCGAAGCATTCTCGTCTATAAGCACCAGATCAGTGCTTATGGAGCCTATGTCTATTCCCAGCCAATACATACTTTCTCCTTTCCAGCATATCAACAAAAGCCTCCGTCCTCGTCTGATAACCGGCATCTCCGCTCAGTTCATCGTAAACAAGATGCAATATCCTACGGTCATCCTCGCCTTGAAGCCCCTCGCAGAAGGCCTTGGCCACGATTTCCGGCATGCATCCGGAAGGCATTATCTTTATCATCCCATCACAGCCGCCGCCCCTCAGGATCCTTGATACCGTCTGCCTTCCGTAGCCTCCCACATTGCACGGGATGCCGTCCTTTGCATCAAACATGTCGTATATCCGCTCCGGTATCAGCGCATCGGCCACGGTATGTCTCAGCCACCATGTAAGGCTGAGATGTCTCCTGACGCTGCAGCCCATCAGCATGAGTCGTTCCGACAGTCTGCCGTTGGCTGCATCCTCTATGGAGGTGTATATCTCTCCCGTTATCAGCACCTTGACGGGGTCCGCAAGTTTGTTTTCGGAAAGGGCAC
>JAETSS010000221.1 GCA_021769545.1 Eubacterium sp. | reverse complement strand
GAAAGAGAAGAACTGGATATGCTGTATGAGCTGCCGTATATGAGGACTTATCATCCATGCTACGAAGACGAGGGAGGAGTCCCGGCGATAGAGGAGGTCAGTTTCAGTATAACAGCCAACAGAGGCTGTTTCGGCGGATGCGCTTTCTGTGCCATAACATATCATCAGGGCAGAGAGGTGCGCAGCAGGAGCAAGGAGTCCATAGTCAGGGAAGCGGAGCTGTTGAAAAACCAGAAGGGATTTAAAGGATATATACACGATATAGGAGGTCCTACCGCCAATTTCAGGATGCCGTCGTGTGAGAAGCAGAAAAAGCACGGCATGTGTCAGCATAAGGACTGCCTCTATCCTAAGCCATGCAGTCAGCTCAATGTGGATCACAGCGAGTACATCGACGTGCTCAAAGCGGTCAGGGAGCTTGACGGCATAAAGAAGGTATTCATCCGTTCAGGAATAAGATACGATTATCTGATGGCAGATAAGGATCATCGGTTCATCGATGAGCTGTGCAGATATCATGTCAGCGGAGTACTCAAGGTGGCTCCGGAGCATATTTCAGGCAGAGTGCTCCGCAACATGAGGAAGCCTTCGAAAAAGGTCTTCGAAAGTTTCAGCGAGAAATACAGAGCTGTCAACAGACGGCTGGGAAAGAAGCAGTATATGATACCGTACTTCATATCATCTCATCCCGGAAGCAGTCTGGAAGACGCCGTAGAGCTGGCACTTTACATGAAAAAGACAGGTTTCGTGCCGGATCAGGTACAGGATTTCTATCCTACGCCGGGAACTCTGGCTACCTGTATGTACTACACGGAGATGGATCCCTTTACCATGGAGCCGGTATACGTAGCCAAGACGGAGGAAGAAAAACGCATGCAGAGAGCGCTGCTGCATTTCAATAAAAGGGAAAACCGCAGTCTTGTGAAGAAAGCGCTGAAAAAGGCAGGACGTGAGGATCTGATGGAGGTACTGCTGAAATGACCACCTTTGAAGCTGTAACGGAAGCATTTAAAGCAGGGAAAAGACAGTATGAAGAGATGATGACCGGAAAGGGAGCGTCGTCTTTTGATGCATTGGGAGAATACGGTGATATAGAGGGCAGCCGCGGGCTCCGCAGCCGTATCGCCTTCGGAGATAATCTGGAATATATGCTGGAGCTTATAAAAAAAGAAGATATGGCAGGAAGTCTGCAGATGATATACGTGGATCCGCCGTTTTTTTCAAAGGGAAAGTATCAGGCTTCCATCAGACTGGATTCTGAACGGCTGGGAAGATCGGATCTCATAAAGGCAGGTGCCTATGATGACTGCTGGGGCAGCGATCTGGCCCGGTACATAGCGATGCTTACTCCCAGACTGTTTCTGATGAGAGAGCTTCTGTCGGAGGAGGGCTGCCTGTGGCTCCACCTCGACTGGCATGTGGTGCATTACGCCAAGGTGATCCTGGACGAGATCTTCGGAGCCGATAATTTCGTAAACGAAGTGATATGGACCTACAAATCGGGAGGAGCCAATAAACGCAGCTTTGCCAGAAAGCACGATACGCTGCTGCTGTATGCCAAAGGCGAAGGCTACTACTTCGATCCTCTCAAGGAAAAGTCCTATAACCGCGGGTACAAGCCTTACAGATTCAAAGGCGTGGAGGAATTTCAGGATGAAAAGGGATGGTACACTATGGTCAATATGAAGGATGTATGGAGCATAGACATGGTGGGACGTACATCCTCTGAGCGTAACGGATACGCTACTCAGAAGCCGGAGAAGCTGCTGGAACGGATAGTTAAGTCCTGCAGCAGAGAGGGCGATATATGCGCTGATTTTTTCGCGGGATCGGGAACGCTGGGGTCCGTGTGCGAAAGGCTGGGGAGAAAATGGATCATGTGTGATGCCGGAAAGCTGGCAGCCGCATGTCAGACGGCGAGAATGGGTGAGCAGGGCGCCGCGTTCACATCATTTGTGCAGCAGCACCGCCATATCGACGCTGCATCAAAGGGAAAGATCAAAGCGAGGATCGACAACGGTGAAGTGATCCTTGAGGATTACATCGTAGCCCCTGCAGGCGAAAGCTGCATACTTTCCGGCACCGACGGCAAGGGTGCCAAAGAGATAGCGAGATATATCCAGCAGGACAGTCTCAGCCTTGTGAAGTGCTGGAGCGTCGATGAAGCCTACGACGGCAGCGTGCACCGGACGGATAAGCTGATGACGGATGGACAGCGCAGATACGTATTGAAGGATAAAAATGCCGATAGGATCAGCATTTTGGGATATGATGTGCTGGGCAATGTGTTTTTTGATTTGATTAGCCGATAACAGACGAGCCCGGGGAGGTATAAAAAGGCGAATATGAGGTATTTCGTGTAGAAATTTGTGAATAAGAGGAAAATATTCGTGTGATTTAGCGTGAAAATTTAAGAAAAAACCATCGATTTTTACATGAATGCCTGTTATACTATAGGTGAAATCTTTTAAGGAGGGGTTCTTATGTATCGAAAAATCATGCACTATTTAGAGGCGTGGAAAGAGAATGAACACCGCAAACCTTTGATTTTACAAGGGGCAAGACAGGTCGGTAAAACATATTCCATTCTGGAGTTCGGGCGCACACACTATGAAAATGT
>JAETSS010000220.1 GCA_021769545.1 Eubacterium sp. | reverse complement strand
TTCATTGGCAGCCTGCGGAAAGATCTGCACAAGGAACCATCCGTTATCCGGAAGCTGTGCCATGCAGCCTCCCGTTTTTACCTTTCCCACGGTAAATGTAATGCTTTTCCCCGTTTTCAGGGACTCATTCATGCGTGCCGCCAGCTCATCGTCTTCTCCTGCAAGTTGGGAAACTCTCAGGTCATCTTTCGTATCAAGGGGCATATTGCTTGCCACGGCTCTGCCCTCCGGATCACACAGATAAAGGCTCGCCTGCTCTCCGAAGTAATCTGCTTGCAAAAGCCGGGCCAGTCTGTTTTCCGCCTGGAACACTCCGATCACCACGCCTATGGTCTCTTCCTCATAGAAAACAGGCGAATAGAACATCAGCAGTGTCTCATGGGTCGCTCTCGAATCAAAGATAACTTCAAGGCCTGAATTTCCCTTCATGCCATCGAGATAATACTGCCTGTCTCTGGCATCGGAGACGCCTCCCGTAACATTGTGATCCATACCGTTCTTATCGGCAAACTCTATAAAATCAAAGACTGACTCCCCGGCGATCTCCCTCAGCTGCTCCACGTCAACTTCGGGACTTTCCAGAGAATCACTGAGAAAAGTACTCAATATGCGTATATTATCATAGCCATCCGACATCACATCGTCGACACGGCCTGCGATCTGCAGTGTGCTGTCCTTTACATATTCCATGTTCTGCTTTTCGATACGATTCCTGTTTTCCTTTATAAACACGAAAAATGCAGCCGCTATCAAAAGTATTATAAGAATGCACACAGCTATCTGCTTTATATATTTCTGCGTCTTCAACATATTCTGCTTCTCCTAACGAAAGTCCATTCCCCCTATGTCTCTATATTTTATCGCATCTGACGCAGTTTTTAAATACAGTTTCAAAATTTTGACTACATATTATCGATTATTTTCTCTTAAGAGAGATGAACACTCCTGCCGCGCATATGACGGTGAAGATCGAAAATGACACCCTTATCACCGATATCAAAAGTCCGGCCGGTGCTTCCGCCAGAGGCGCGTTGCCGAGAAATCTCGTTACCGTCACCGTTACTATGACCATGCTAAGGGTATGTCCTATGGATCTCATGGTGGCAAGTATCGACGAGGCTACGCCGTAATCCTCCTTTTCCACGCAGGACATCACCGCATTGGTATTAGGCGATGAGAACAGGGAAAATCCGAACCCCGTAACCACGAGAGCCGCGATTATCACCGCAAGATTCGTATCTTTGCCGATAAATATGAACATACACGTCCCCACTGCGCAAAACGCCATTCCCAGAGAAGACATACGAAACGGCGAAAACCTGTCCGAAAACCTTCCCATGAGTGGCGAAAGCACAGCCATCATCGCCGGCTGGCATATCATGATGAGTCCGGCTGTCTGAGAAGAATATCCCATGACAACCTGCAGATAAATTGATATCAGATAGCTTATGGCAAAGGTCGCTCCGTAATTCATCAATGCGGCAACATTGGAAAATGCATATCCTATATTTTCCCTGAACATGGTCACCTTTACGGCAGGCTCCTCTGCTCTCGCTTCATGTATCACGAAAATAACTCCCAATACCACTCCGGCCGCCGATACCGCCGCGTACACGATACCCTTTCCGATCTCCGACAGCCCGTACATCAGCAATACGATAAAGGCGATGTACATTATATTGCCTCCCACATCAAGACTTTTGCCCCTAAGCTCCGACCTTTCCTTCGGCAGCTTGAAGGCCGCGGCGAAAAACGCTATCGCGCCCAAAACGCCAGTAAGTATGAAAATGGATCGCCATCCGAAGTTATAGTTGAGAAATCCTCCTATCACAGGTCCTGCGGACAGGCCCACGTAAGTCGATGCCAGTGAATAGCCCAGGACCTTTCCTCTTTTCTCCGCAGGAAATGCACTTATGAGAACAGCCGTATTGGTGCTGAATATCATCGATGCCCCGATCCCTTGCAGTATCCTTACCACAAGAAGCATTATCACAGATACGGAAAAAACGGCTGCAATGCAGCAGGCAACGAAAACAAGTATGCCCGTTACAAGAACCGTCTTTCTGCACGTTATATCGGCAAGTCTGCCGAGGGGTACGGAAAATGCCGCTACCGCCAGCGTATAGCCTGTTATCAGCCAGCCCACAAGTCCCGCGCTCACGCCGAATTCAGTACCTATATCCGGAACGGACAGGTTCAGTGCACTTCCCGTAAATGTCGTGATGAACGCAGTTATTATCACCACTGTTATTATGATCCTCTGTTGTTTCTTATCCATACGCTTATTATATACCGTATCGCTTATTATTACTATCTTTACCGGACTGTTTCCCGCTTGAATTTCAAAAAAATCAGATAACTATACAGATAAAATATTCTTTTCCTTCATCGCTTATCTTCTGCAGCGATTTCTGCATCTTCACCCTGATATTGTCAGGAACTGCTGCGATCTTGTTTTCCATCTGCTCTGCCACCATTTCATAAAGAGATTTTCCGAATATATTCGTATCCCATATCCCGTTAGGCGAGCTTTCCATCTCCTCCTTGAGGCTGGCGACGAGATCCTCAGACTGCTTTTCGCTGCCTACCACAGGCGATATCTCTGTGGTTATATCTGTCTTT
>JAETSS010000219.1 GCA_021769545.1 Eubacterium sp. | reverse complement strand
AGGGCTTTCAGATTTCTTCTGAATTTCAGTCTGTCGATATCCTCATCGCATCTGTTGAATATTATCAGATTCGATTCCTTAAGAGGCTCCATGAATATCTTGCGCATATTGGTCAGATATGCTTCCGCCGTCGTAGCGTCTACGGTAGAATATATGCCGCCGGCAAACCAGTGCTCCGGCAGTCCGCTGTCGAAAAACGCGTCCAGTTCCCACATGCCGTTGTACTCTATCATTATCTGTGTCGGGCGATATACCTTTTCCAGACGTTTCCACAGCATCTCGTTCATCTGCTGCTTGTCTTCTATCTTAACAAGAGTGATATCGTTTTTCTTCAAAAATTCTTCGCTGAATTCCTCTTCGCCTTCTTCGCACTGCAACAGTACCGTACCGCCCGGCTCAAGGAATTGGTCGTCCTTGACCACTTCCTGTATCAGCGTCGTCTTGCCGCTTTCAAGAAGGCCCGTAAATAAATAAACCGGAAGTTCCATTTCCAACCCTCTTACTTTCCGAAGACCTTATCAAGGTCTTCCGTCTTGAGCTCTGTCCCTATAACGCATATCCTGCCCGTATAGTCAGGTGCGCATTCTCTGATCTCCGTTTCCTCGGGAACCATATCGAACTCTATCCACTGTCCGTCTTCGCCTTCCACTATGCCCTTGGCACGGAGCACCGTTCCGAAGCTGTCTGTCATGCTGAGCATCTTGAGAGTGTCCTCCAGCTCTTTTCTGTTGAACTTGTGGATCGTTTCTATGCCCCAGCTTGAGAATATCTCGTCGGCGTGGTGGTGGTCGTGACCGCAGTGATCGTGATGGTGATGATGGCCGTGGTCATGGTCGTGATCGTGGTGATGATCATGGCCGCAGCAATCGTCATGGTCGTGGTGATGATGGTCGTCGTGATGATGATGTCCATGGTCATGATCGCAAGCCTCATCGTGATCATGATGGTGATGCTCGTGCTCGTGGTCATGTCCACAGCAGTCGTCATGGTCATGATCGTGGTGGTCGTCATGATGATGCTCATGAGCATGCCGGCTGAGAAGCTCTTCCTCAAGATCATGACCGCTTCCCAATGCATGTGATATCATATCGCCCGAAAGCTGCTCCCACGGTGTAGTAATGACAGCCGCCTTTTCGTTCTTTTCCCTGATCATGCCTACGCATTCCCTGAGCTTGTCCTCATCCATCATCTGGGTACGGCTGATAACTATGGTCGTGGCATGTTCTATCTGATCGTTGTAAAATTCACCGAAATTCTTCATATACATCTTGACTTTTTTGCCGTCTACGACAGTGATCCTGCCGTCTATCTCCATATCAGCAGCGTCCTTCATCTCCGAAACGGCTGCTGCCACATCCGACAGCTTACCTACTCCCGACGGTTCGATTATCACTCTGTCGGGATGGAATTCCTCTGCCACCTTCTGCAATGCTTTTGCAAAATCGCCCACAAGCGTACAGCATATGCATCCCGAATTCATTTCAGTGACCTCGATCCCGCAGTTTTGCATAAAACGGCTGTCTATACCGATCTCACCGAATTCGTTTTCGATAAGCACGATCTTCTCACCTTCAAATACCTTGCTTATCAGCTCCTTAATAAATGTCGTTTTTCCGGCACCTAAAAACCCGGAAATAATATCTACTTTTATCATGATTCATTCCCCCTTGTTTGATATTCTGTATTCAATAATTTTTTTCATCATAAATACCGGGCTATGCCTGTCCCTGCCCGGTATTTCCTTTTAAATTATCTGTATCTTTACTCCGTTGGGATCCTCGATAAAGAAAAACTTTACATGAGGATTCGGTGATATCATGGGCGACGGCGAATATCCTGCGGCATCCAGCTCACTGCGCTTTGCATCGACGTCTTGTACCTCAAAGCCTATGGAAATTCCCCTGCCCTCATATGAAGTCTCCTCCTCTATCAGCTCGATGGCCGTCTCCCCTTCTCCGTTGGACAGAAAGACTATAGGCATGCCTGCCGTCTTCCTCATATCCGTCTGTACCGAAAGACCCAGGACTTCACTGTAAAATCCCACTGACTCTTCCAGCTTATCCGTATGGATGGTTATGTGCTTCATTTTCATTTCAGGATCTCCTTTTTGAAAAATATATCCTAGAAATTATAGCACATATGCTTTTTCTTCGCCACTTGATATAGATATATTTTCCTTTAAAGCTTTCTTGAGCTCACCAAAATTGTTGGCAGTTAACAGTTTTATACCAGAAAGCTCATCTGCCCGTCGATCCAGCTTTCCTGCCGCGCCTCGTGGATTACATCACCTGCCATACGGTTTCCCAACAGAAACGGTGATGATGGGTCATGTTTTCTCAGATTTTCCTTTGCCAGCGCTGCATTCGAATTGGCATAGCAATATTTACAGAGGTGACCGCAGGTATCATAGGCCCCAATGTCTGAGCCTAAAAGACAGGCACACGCCCCATTGCGCTGGTTCATTTTTCTCTTTGGAACATCAAGATGTGAATGAAGAGCCGTTTCAAAGGTATCAACTGTCATACAGCCGGAGCAGTCCGCTCCGAAAGGTTCCAGATCGTTTCCTTCCGCACACGGCCTTACGGTCATTCCATACCGGTCCGCTATTCTTATAAATTCCTTTC
>JAETSS010000218.1 GCA_021769545.1 Eubacterium sp. | reverse complement strand
GCTCCCCAGCGTTGCACTATCCTCCGGATCAGTAAAGTAATTAAAGTATATCTTAAAGCTTAGGGAAATTACATCCCCAAAAATCAAATTGTCCTTGACATTGGGTACACAGTAAATAACTTTTGCTGCAGATTTTCCAAAAATCACTGCGTATATACCTTCAAATTTTGGAATCGACCTGCAGAACCACTCATTTTAGGGGTGAAATTCCAAAAGCAACTGCATGATCGATCACTTTTTTTGGAATTCCGCCTTTTCCATCCTTATCTCCGCAGCCCTTGCATGTCCTATCAGGCCCTCACCTCTTGCAAGATTCGACACAAGTGGAGCGATACCCAACATAGCCTCACTGCTCATGGACTGATACGTGCATATCTTGATGAAGGTACCTACCCATACGCCGCCTGTATACCTTGCCGCACCCAGCGTAGGCAATGTATGATTAGGTCCCGATGCGTAATCACCGAAGACCTCCGCGGTATTTCCACCGATGAACAGAGAGCCGTAATTTCGCAGTCCCGATACGACCTTATCGCAGTCCTCCGGTGCTACGTTCACCTCAAGATGCTCCGGTGCATATTCGTTGGCATATCGGACGGCTTCTTCCAGCGTATCCGCCAGCAGTATCTCACCGAGATCATTCCATGAGCTTTCCGCGATCTCCCTGGTATCCAGCGCCTGCAGCTGCTTTTCCACTGCCGCCTCTATTGCCCTGCCCAGCTTCTCGTCGGTAGTGATCACAAGACCCTTCGCCTCTCTGTCATGCTCAGACTGTGCCAGCAGATCGGCCGCTATTATCTCGGGATCGGCGATACCGTCGGCTATCACCAGCACCTCGCTGGGACCTGCAACAAAATCTATCCCGACCTTGCCGTAACATTGTCTCTTGGCCTCCGTCACAAAGCTGTTTCCCGGTCCCACTATGAGATTCACGGGTCTTATCTGCTTCGTTCCGTATGAAAATGCTGCAATAGCCTGCGCTCCGCCTATGGCATATATCTCGTCGATGCCTGCTATATCCATGGCCACCAGCGTCTTTGGATGTATATGCTCTGTCCCCTTGACTACCGGCGAGCATGCCGTTATGCGGCGAACTCCGGCCATCTTTGCGGGAATACCCAGCATCAAAGCCGTCGAATAGAGAGGATATCCGCCTCCCGGAATATAGCAGCAGCAGGAGTCCACCGGTATCGCCTTATGACCCAGCATGATACCCGGCGACGGCGAAAAACCGCTGAGCTCTCCTATCGTAGCTTTCTGCGCCTTTGCAAAACCCCTTATGTTTGAGGCTGCTTTTTTTATATCGTCTATTTCTTCAGTCGACAGCTTACCGTACGCTTCGTCTATCTCCTGTCTTGAAATACGAAGGTCTTTTCTCAGACAGCCGTCAAAACGCGCATTGTATCCCAGCAGCGCTTCGTCACCGTTCTTTACTACACTGTCTATGATCATACCTACGGTATCACGCAGCTTTGCACGATCCTGTTCCGTTCGTTTCTTCGAGGGTTTTAATTCTCTTATCACAATTCTTCCTCCTGTGTCTTTCCGCTTTTTCTTTTAATATACTTAATCTCCTGTTATCCGGCCGCAGCGCTTTGCATCGTTTTCCCGAAAGTGCCCGCAGCTTTTAGAGTCTTCCGCAGTACCATATCAGGCGGCCATTGAGATCCTCGATCTTAACAGCGCCGAAGCTTCTGGAATCCTCGGAATTGAGCCGGTTGTCTCCCAGCACGAAAACCTGTCCGTCTCCGACCTTATACGGATTAGGGATATCACTGTCCTTTACCGCATAGGTCTCCCCGACGGGTCCGTCAAGTATCTGTTCTTCTCCGTTTATATAAACCTTGCCGCCCTGGATATTGACCGTATCTCCCGCAACTGCAACGATGCGTTTTACGAACTCCTCATCATTGGGTCTGTCCACTATCACGATGTCCCCGACTCTGTAATCGTCGGAAGTCCTCTTGTAAAATACCATATCTCCGTCATGCAACGTCGGATACATGGAGTTGCCGTCTATGGTGGAAAGTCCCATCATGATATAAAAAAGCGCTATTATCACGATTATCAGCACTGCAAACTGGAGCGATACTATTATATAGCTCCTGACAGCCTGCTTTCGTTTCTGTTGTTTTATTTCCGGATCCACATCCTCCAGAACTCTTTGTTTTATCTTATCTATACTCATATCAATGTTCCTGCTTTTAATAGTCTTTTTACAGTTTATCACAAAAGACAAATGAGAGCAAAGTTTAAATGGTGCAAAGGGCATTGTTAAAAAACTGCGCCTTTCATCAATAAAATGAAAGGCGCAGCAAAATACAACTTCCTGACGGCAGCAACTAAAGCTGCTCTACTTCTTTTACTGTGAGGCCGGTGTTTTCAGCAATGACATCTATAGGGAGTCCGGCTGACTTCAAATTTTGAGCTATCGCTCTTTTTTCGTCCTCTCTTCCTTTCGCCTCGCCCTTAGCCTCTCCACGTGCTTCTCCTTCCTCAAGTCCCCTGAGATAGCCATCGTTCTCTCTTATTGCTTCACATTCCTCTCTCGTTAATTCATGACATAATATACTCATAATCTCACCACCGTTTTTCTTAAGGAAGTCCTTCAATAGGCCTTCCCTTAC
>JAETSS010000217.1 GCA_021769545.1 Eubacterium sp. | reverse complement strand
ATTGATGAGAAGATCCTACAGGCATTTCAGCGAGGAGCAGGTGCCGCGTACGATAATCAGAGATGCTCTTGATCTGGCGTCGTGGGCGCCCAGTGCCAAGAACCAGCATCCGACCAAGTGGATCATTATAGAATCTCAGGAAACGATGAACCGTATGATGGAGCTGATCCTGAACTATGTAAAAGAAACAGGAGTATCTCCCGAGATAGCTTCGGAGATGGAGATCGGAAACAACGTAGTCATGGGGACAGCAACGTCGTTGCTGCTGGCGTATGCCAACGATAACGCCATATCGCCGGAAACGGATACAGCCATAGCCATGACCACGGCGGAGCTGTATTTGCAGGCAAGAGGCGTCGGAACGTGCTGGGCAGGATATCTTAGACGGATGGTGAATGCCATACCGGAGATGAGAGAGCTGCTGCCCGAGCTCCCGGCGAACCACAGCTTTTACGGGGCCTTCATGCTGGGCTATCCCGAGGATGAAAATTATTTACATATCCCGCAGCGATTTAAGCAGGCGGATATCGAGTGGGTGTAAAGCCCACTTTTTTTTCTGTTCAAAAAAATATAAAACCTCTTGACACTATGTTCATATTGTATATAATGAGTATATACAATATGAAACGGAGGTAATCTTTTGAATATCATAATAAGCAATTCAAGCGGCCGGCCTATTTATGATCAGATAAGCACACAGATAAAGGAAAAGATACTTACGGGAGAGCTAAAAGAAGGCGATGCGCTGCCGTCGATGCGCCTTCTGGCTAAGGAACTGCGCATAAGCGTCATAACGACGAAGCGTGCGTATGAGGAGCTGGAGCGTGACGGGTTCATAACCACCATGACGGGAAGAGGCAGCTTCGTTGCCGAAAAGAATACCGATCTGGTGAGAGAAGAATATCTCAAGCGGATCGAAGAGCATATCGGTGAGATAGTGAGGCTTTCAGCAAGCTGTGACTTATCGCTGGAAGAGATAACGGACATGATAACGTTGATCTATGAGGAGGGACGCAATGAGTAATGCGATTGAGATAAGAGGACTTACTAAGGAATACGATGATTTCAAGCTGGACAATATCGATATAACTCTGCCTAAGGGATATATCATGGGATTTATCGGAGAAAACGGGGCTGGCAAGACGACCACCATCAAGGCCATGCTGGATCTCATCAACATAGATGGAGGTCAGATAAGTATACTGGGGGAAACCTTCGATGCAAACAGAAGGCAAAGCAGTGCGCTGCGGGAGCATGTAGGCGTAGTTCTGGATCATGCGGGCCTGCCGGACAGCGCTTCCGCAGAAGATGCGGAGAGGATAATGCGCAGCTGCTACAGCACATGGGACAGCACCGCATTCAGAGGATATATGGAAAAGTTCGGGCTTCCTGCAAAGAAGAAGGTAAAGGATTATTCCAGAGGCATGAAGATGAAGCTCTGTATCGCTATTGCCCTTTCTCACGGCTGTAAGCTGCTGATACTGGACGAAGCCACCAGTGGTCTGGATCCCGTTGTCAGAGATGAGATCTTGGATATATTCAGGGAGTTCATCCAGGATGAGGAGCACAGTGTATTCATATCTTCGCATATCCTCAGCGATCTGGAAAAGATATGCGACTATATCACCTTCATACATGAGGGAAGGATAATTTTCAGCGAAAGCAAGGATGAGCTTCTGGAAAAGTACGGGATACTCAAATGCAGCGAGGATGAGCTTGAAGCCATAGAAAGCTCTGCTGTCATCGCGTATAAGAAGAATGAATTCGGTATCGAGGCTCTGGTGGAAAGAGAAAAGGTGAATCCTTCATTCATTATAGACGATGCCGGGATAGAGGATATAATGATCTATTTTACAAGGGAGGGAAGACGATGAAAGGCCTGTTGATAAAGGATGTTCTGAATTTAAGACCGCAGTTTAGAATATATATAATCATATTGCTGATATGGTTCGCCATTGCACTGTTTCGTGCGGACTGTACGTTTTTCAGTGGAGTGATGGTGATGTTCGTTGTGATGCTGCCTATAAATACCATAGCATATGATGAGAAAGCCGGATGGGACAAATTCGCGCTGACGATGCCGCTATCGAGAGATGATATAGTATTGGCCAAATATTTATTTATGATCTGTACGATAACAGCAATAGCTGTAATCACCTTTATCGGAAATCTGATAATAACAAGAGATGTGGCGGAGTCCGCAGGTGTGATGCTGTATGCGATGCCGGTAGGACTCATACTGGATGCGGTCATAATACCGCTGCTGCTTAAATTCGGAGTGGAAAAGGGCAGGGTAGTGTTTATCGCGGCAATGCTGATTGCCTTTGTGATCGCAATGGTCGTCATCACAGAAGGGAACCCGGGAGAGCTGATTGCGGTAAGTGAGACGGTGTTCAATATCATACTGTGGCTGGCGGGGATCATCATGACGGCACTTTCAGTTATGGTATCGCGAAACATATATAACAGAAAAGATTTTTAATGGATCATTTTACTTCAAGTGATATGGCTTTTTAGAGATTGGGGTGTTATAATAAATAGAAATATTTTAGAAAAGACCATAGTACATAGGAGGTAAGATTCAATGTTATCAAAAAAGGTAGTTGAGTTATTAAACGATCAGGTAAATAAAGAGTT
>JAETSS010000216.1 GCA_021769545.1 Eubacterium sp. | reverse complement strand
AAAATTCTACCGCACGCTGGACAGCGGGCTTCCTGTGAGGTTTTCCTTTACCACAGTGACCGCGGCCATAATCATAGTATTCATCACCTTCGTTATGGCATGCTTTACCGCCGCCATCTGCGGCTCTTCTCAGGAAAAATCAGAGAACAGCATGGAAAAAGCGGCATACTGTACGGCCCACTATGACGCCGAGACTACCGCCACGGAGATACTTTCCATACTGTCCGCCGACAACGGCAGCTCTTTGACCGACAAAAACGGAGAACTGAAATACGATAGCGCCGGCGGCGAAATAACCATCTCCAGAAACGGCGGCAATTTTTCCTTCGATGTTCCCATAACAAAAAAAGAGACCCTCCACGTGATCGCGCAGATCACCGAAGGGAATGTCGATATCATAAGCTGGTGCGTCAGAAATTGAATGATTCCAAAGATTTCTCTTAGAAAGGCGCACCGTTTTGGAATTCGTGCGCTTATGGACTAGTTTATGGCTGTTGATTCCAAAAATCGCTGCTTAAACAGCACTGTTTTTTGGAATATGCAATCTTCAAAAGAGATTTTGTCTCATATTTTCCAATAAATCCTTGATCCGGACCCGATATTTTTGGAATACGCCTGTAAAAACCGGTGTGTTGGGGGTGATATTCCAAAAATAAATGGGCAGAACATTGATTCCTTTGGAATTTACCTATCTCGCCCGATCATGCTAAGTGAGAAGTCCTGTTCAATCAAATGAT
Organism: Eubacterium sp.; assembly: GCA_021769545.1. The sequence goes on along the minus strand of JAETSS010000216.1, from coordinate 1,966 downwards.
AAACTCCCTCCCGGACAGCAAGCTTTCGTTATTTCGCTTGTCTGCCCGGAAGGGAGTGGAGTCTCTCTTCCAGTTTATTCCGTCGTACTTAGAACCTCTTTGTTCTTTTCCACCTGACTTATCTTCATCCTTGAAACATCCTCAGGATCGACCTCTTCCTTAAGTGCCAGGATCGTCGGCCCCAGATATACGGTGTCGAGGATCTCTCCGTCCAGCGATATCTTGCTGAACTCGGTGAAGTTCTGTCCCTTGATATAGTAATCCTCACCGATCTTGACTACCTCATCTATCTTGATATCCTTAACGCCCATCTTAAGCTTGCTAGGCTCATACGGCTTCTTTTCTCCATATATATACTGTTTGCCATAGAGCATGTCGTAGGCAAGAGCCTTGAGATTAGTCTTGTAATCGTCCGTGCCTTTGTAGTTCTGCTGATACTTGGTCATCATGCCTACGGAAATGCCCAGTCTGTCGAACAGATCGGATGTCAGTTCGTAAGCATTGATGTCCTTGTCTGTCTTCTTCATCCCGAAATTGTTCCAGATGATATACTGGGTCTGGTACAACGAGCCGTTTTTCATGGTCTCTTCGGTCATATCCAGAGCAGGCAGATGATCGCCGTACATTACGAGGATCACATCTTCATCGAAATTACTCAGAGTATCGGTGAGCTCCTTGACGAAAAGATCCATCTCGTATACCTGATTTGCATAATATTCGTATCCCCATCTCTGTTCCTCTGACTCGGCCTTGGTAACGGTGATGGTCGGTTCCTCTATGACCTGCTCCGTCGGATATTTACCGTGTCCCTGTACGGAGATGGTATAGATGTAATCCGATCCTTCCGTGCTGTTGAGGGTGTCGAGGATCTCTTCTGTGAGTATCGCATCCTTCGCCCAGTTCTTAGGGGTCTTCATCACGTTGTTCATATATTCCAGACTCGTGAATGTATCGAAGCCCATATTGGAGAACACCTTGTTTCTGCCGTAAAACGCACCTCTGTGATTATGGATGGCATGGGTGGAATATCCCAAAAGTTTCAGATTGTACGGCGTCGTTTCACACGTGGTCTCCTTCAAAATGCTCTTATACGGATATTCTCCGGGACCGAAAAACTTGACGCTCATTCCCGTCATCACTTCGAACTCTACGTTGGCTGTTCCTGCGCCTACCGCAGGCACCGTCAGATATCCCGACGAGTATTCCTTCATGAGCTGCCTGTAATTAGGCATCGGATCCTGAGAGAATTCCAGACCCTCAACAAGTGTCGGGTCTATAAAGGATTCCAGCTGCAAAAACAGGATGTTTGGTTTGTTCTTCACATCGGTATCATCATCCTCACCCGGAGTATATATCTTGTCTTTGCCGAGCTCTCCGCCTGTGAAGATGCCCTGCATCTGCTCTGCGGAATATCCGTCAGGCTTGCTGATGCCCTTATCCATCCAGGTTACCACGAAGCAGTAAGGCACGCCGTTGTCCCTGTATCCATACGCCAGATTTCCGAAGAATGTATCCAGTATGCCTACCTTGATGGCCGCCTGAAAAGCACCGAAGGTACAGATGATTATCACGGCTATGACAGCCACTGACTTCTTATAATTTACCTTTTCCTTTATCTTAGGCGCCTTGCGGAAAAGCAGTATTATGGCAAGGATCAGTACGACTACCCCTGCAATGGCGAGGATCATCGTCAGTGTGGAAAAATACGTCGTGACTATGGACAGTCCGTCCTTGAGACTGCTCAGATCGTTTATCGTGAAAGGCGTCATCCTGTTGGATAAGATGACTCCGTTGATGATACCCAGCGCCAGCCATATCAGTGACAGCATGCTGAGTGCGAAGATCCTCCGTTTAAACAGCATAGCAAGGGATATCAGCGACAGGATCATAAGCGTATTGCATATGAATACCAGCGGGCTCTGCACCATGAACGCCACGCTCTGTATCAGCGAATGCCTTGCCAGCG
>JAETSS010000215.1 GCA_021769545.1 Eubacterium sp. | reverse complement strand
GAACAAATAACAGAGGTAATTTGATAAATGATCAGACATCTCAACATCAAAAATTTTGCAACTATAAAAAACGCGGAAATCGATTTTCATGATGGGCTGAATATCATCACCGGAGAAACAGGCGCCGGTAAATCCATAGCGATAGAAGCAGTAAGTCTGGCTCTCGGAAGTCGGGCGGATACTGCTTTTGTTCGTTCAGGGGAGAAAAAGGCCCTGATACAGATGATAGCCGAGCACGGCGGCGAGGAATATATAATAACCAGAGAGATATCATCGTCGGGGAAAAACATCTGCAAGATCAACGACGAGATCGTCACTCTGACGCATCTCAACTCCCTTTGCAAAAAGCTTGCGGACATCCACGGTCAGTACGACCATCAGTCGCTGCTGAACCCCGACTACCATATAAGCCTCGTGGATCTCTATCACAAGGAAGAGATCACACCTGCAAAGGAGGCCGTTTCCAACGCCTACAACGATTATGCCGCCCTCAGAGCAAAGCTCAAAGCGCTTCTTACAGATGCTGCAAAGGATAAGCGCGAGCATGACTTTATGCAGTATGAATTTGACGAGCTGCAGAGCGCCGATCTTACAGTGGGCGAGGACGAGGAACTTGAAGCACAGATAACGCTTCTGCAAAACAGCGGGAAAATATACGAAAACCTTGCCGGAGCATATCAGGCTGCCTCGGAGGACGAATATTCCGCCCTTTCCATATTGAAGCATATCTCGGATATGATAGCCGAGACGTCGCCGTACTCGCAAAAGCTGAGCGAGCTGAGCACCAGACTCAATGAGCTTTACTACGAGCTTGAAGATATATCCTCTTCAATACGCGACTGCCGCGACGATACGGTGTTCTCACCGGAAGAGCTGGATCTTGCCATCGAAAGACTCGATACCATAAACAGACTCAAGAACAAGCACGGCAAATCCGTGGAAGAGCTTATACGATACAGAGATGAGCTGGATGAAAAGCTGTCCTCCATGGCAAACATCGACAGCGTCAAATCCGCTATGGAAAAGGACCTTGCAGAAAAGAGAAAAGCTCTCATAGACGCCTGCGACAGACTTTCACAGGTGAGGAAGGAGGCCGCATCCCTTCTCGAGAAGAAGATAACGGCAGAGCTCAATGAACTGAATTTCAACGATGCGAATTTTTCCATAGAATTCAAAAAAGCCGAAGCATTCACGGTCAACGGCTCCGATGTGGTGGAATTTCTCATTAGCACCAACCGCGGTGAGCCGCTGAAACCTCTCAGCAAAATAGCCTCCGGCGGAGAAATGTCCAGGATCATGCTGGCCTTCAAGAAAATAATCGGCGATTACGACGAGATCCCTACCATGATATTCGACGAGATAGACAGCGGTATCAGCGGTATCGCAGCCAGCGTAGTGGGAAAAAAGCTCAGGGAGATCGCGGAGACTCATCAGATAATCTGCATAACTCACCTGCCGCAGATAGCAGCCTTCGGCAGTCACAACTACAAGATCGCCAAGAGCTCCGATGAATCTATGACCTATACCACCATCACGCCTCTGTCCGACGACGAAAAGGCGGAGGAGATCGCAAGACTCCTGGGCGGCGCCAATATTACGGAGACCACGCTGAAATCGGCACACGAGCTTATGGAGTCATCAAAGTAGGATAAAAAACAGGTTAGAAGTTAAAAGCTTAAGCAGCAATATAAGCGGCTTAAGCTTTTTTTCAATAGGTTTTATCGATCAGCTGCTGCACTTCATCAAGCTGTTCCTCGGAAAACACCTTTATTCCAGCCTTTCTGAGCAGCTCCACTGCAAGGCCCTGACCTTCCACGATGGTGCCGTCAAAGCTGCCGTCGTATATCCTGCTGCTGCCGCAGGAAGGGCTCTTTTCCTTCATCAGAGCGCATATCACATCGTGCTCCTTTGCAAGTCTTACGGCTTCCTCTGCTCCCGCCATGTACTCTGCTGTCACATCGACGCCCGTCCTTGCGACGACTCTGTCGCCCTGTCTCTGTGCGTCTGCTCTCGGCGTGGGAAGTCCTCCGAACACCTCTGGACACACGGGTATCAATCGCCCTTCTTCCTTCCATTTTAAGAATATGGGGTCAGTCTCGGCCTTTGATTTCCCATCGTATCTTACGGGATCGCCGCCGTACAGACATCTGCTCACTAATATTTTTCTCATATTTACATTATCCCTTTCGTAAAAGCCAAGAAACGGCAAACCGTTTTATCGAAAAAAATTAAGAGATGGCGAACCATCTCTTAAATAATCTGTTGTCTTAGCTTAAGCTTCTTCAGTCTCAACTGCTTCTTCTGCTTCCTGTGCAGGTTCATCCTCTGTCGGAGGATCGATAGTTTCTCTGATACTGAGGCTGATCCTCTTTCTGTCCTTATCGATCTCCAGGATCTTAGCAGTCACTACCTGTCCCACTTCAAGCTCGTCGTTGATATTTCCGACTCTCTTGTGAGCGACTTCGGAAATATGTACAAGTCCGTCAAGACCCGGTTCCAGTTCAACGAAAGCGCCGTATTCCTTGATCTGAACGACTTTTCCTTCGATAACCTGTCCAACCTGATAGTTTTCATCGATAACGCTCCAAGGCTCAGGCTGATTCTGCTTGAGACCTAATGAGATCTTGCCTTTTTCTGCGTTCATTGAGAGAACCTTGACATTGATCTTTTCTCCTATGCTGAGAACCTCCTGTGGGTGCTTGAGTCTTCCCCATGAGATCTCTGAGATATGAAGGAGTCCGTC
>JAETSS010000214.1 GCA_021769545.1 Eubacterium sp. | reverse complement strand
CGGACGTATTTCGGATTTAAGCTCAAGAGGCGGAAAGTATTCCTTTTCCCCGTTTTTTATCAACGCCGCCATTTTTTCGAGTTTTCCGACGGCTTTTTCGTAACCGCCGTCTATATCATCTGACATCAAGCCCGTTATCAGCAGAAGCTTCTGCTTGTAATGATCAAAGGCTATTACGCTGTCAAAAAGCATAAGTTCCATGTCTCTGAAATCGCTGCCTGCAGGTGATTGCCCGCCGTCCGCTGCGGAGAGCTTCAGCTTCGGCTCGCTGTATTTGATATAATCGTATGAGAAATAGCCTACCAGCCCTCCCGTAAATGTCGGCATATCCTCCATGACGGGAGTTTTGTATTTCGCAAGAATATCTCTGAGGACATTTCCCGGATGTTTCGTTTTTATGATTCTTTTCTGCTCGCTTCCGTCTTCCGTAGTTTCTCTTATATTGACTGTATCATCGAGAGCAGTGATCTCCATGGTTGGATCGTATCCGAGGAACGAATACCGTCCCCATACCTTGCGCTGGCTCGCGCTTTCCAGCAGATAGCAATGTCGGCTGGCTTTGCGCAGTATCCTCATCACTTCCACAGGCGTATAGCTGTCGGAAAGGAGTTCTGTGCATATGGGAACTCTCCTGTAATCGCCTAATGCTGCGATCTCTTTTACTTTTTCTTTTGTAGGGTATATATTGCTGTTCATCTTGACCTCCTTGCTGTCAGGGTTGTGTATGCTCTCGGTTGGTATGGGCGGATTTGGGCAGCTCATAAAAAAACTCGCCTTTGACAGAATATACTTCTGTCAAGGGCGAGTGTAATATCATATTTACCCGCGGTGCCACCTTGTTTCACGGTTTGACCCATGCGCTCAGCGAAATACCAACATATTCCCGGCAACTTACGTATGCCTCACGTCGCAGAATACTCAGCTCCTTTGTGAAAGCCTTTGACTGCACCCTCAACGGTCCATTTGACGCTCTGCTTTTCCATCCGGATCTCACCATCCCGGACTCTCTGTGGTCGCATGAATCGCCGTTATCTCCGTCTCATCGGTTTATTTTGTTCATTTTTAATAAATTTAACACAATTTTATGTGTTTGTCAACAATTTCTTGCGGTTATCTTACTACCTCCAGCAGCTTTGCCTTGAGCTCGTTTTCCATCCTGCGGAGCTCTGTTTCGGCTTCGGCACGCTTCTGACGTCCCTCCTGCTGTATCTGCATCACTTCATCGAGGGTAGATATCAGCGACTGATTGGTCTGCTGCAGCGTCTCGATATCCACGATGCCGCGTTCCGCCTCTCTTGCCGTTTCCACGGTAGCCATCTTGAGAGTCTCGGCATTTTTGCGAAGCAGCTCGTTGGTCATATCCGTAACCTCACGCTGCGCTCTCACAGCTTCTCCCGAATGGGCAACGCCCAGCGCCAGCACCATCTGGCTCTTCCAGAGAGGTATCGTATTGACCAGCGTAGACTGGATCTTTTCCACCATCAATGTATTGTTTCCCTGTACCATTCGGATCTGAGGAGCCGTCTGGATGGAGATCGTTCTCGTCAGCTCAAGATCGTGGAGCTTCTTCTCGAAACGTCCGCACTTTGACTCCAGATCCTTCGCTGCCTGCACATCCTCAGGCAGTCCGCTTATCTGCGCCTTCTGCACCAGCATCGGAAGCTGTCCCGCATTTATATCGGCAAGCTTTTTCTTTCCCGCCAAGATATACATCGTCAGCTCCTTGAAATACATCATATTGGCATCGTACATCTTGTCCAGCACGGCTATATCCTTGAGAAGCTGAACCTGATGGCCTTCCAGCACCTTGCAGATGCTCTCCACATTGGTCTCCACCTTGTTGTAGCGTGCCTTTAACGCCTCCACTTTGTTCTTTCCTTTTTTGAAAAATCCGAACAGGCCCTTTTCCTCGGAGGTGTCGAAGCCCTTCAATTCCGTGACCACGCCCGTAAGCAGATCGCCTACCTCGCCCAGATCCTTCGATTTTACCTTTTCTAGGGCGTCCGACGAAAAGTCCGCCATCTTTTTCTGAGTACCTGCTCCGTACTGCAGTATCGCAGTCGAATCGTCCAGGTCTATCTGCTGTGCGAACGCATCCACCATCTGCTGTTCTTCCGCAGACAGCACATCGTCGTTCATCGGCTCCGGCTCCGGTACCTTGACCATTTCAGCCTTCTCGGCCTCTTTAAAGGGATCAAGCGTCAATGTAGGCGCAGATGCTTCTTTGAATTCCATGTCCATATCCTTCTCCAATCTATTTACTGTTTGCTAAAACCGTCCTCAGTCAGACCCTCCTGCGCCAGCATCGTCTGCAGCACGGAAATATCCGATGATACGTCCCACGCTGTATCGCGGAACAGATTGTCCAACAGCTTTTCAAAAGCAATATTTAACGTATCTAATGTGTTCTCTATTTCCTTCTTCGAATTGACTATGTTCTCCCCCTGTACAGGCTGGGAGTCCAGTTCCTCGTACGCCTTGAGCAGCTTCACCGTCATCGGAAGGTAATATTCCATCAGCTTTCTCAGATCACGTGCATTCTCCGGATGGGCCTCCGTCTGCTGGAAGATCTTCCTTACAAGCTGCTCCATCCTGTATATCTTTTCCGATATCTCTTCGCCCGGTATCGCATCGTTGCTCCTTCGGATGCTCTCTATGTATTCGTTGCCCTTCTGCAAAATAGCCCGTACCTCAGGTGTAAGACCGCCGTTCCTCTTTGCTTCCTCCTGCTGCTTTTTCCTGTTTTCTTC
>JAETSS010000213.1 GCA_021769545.1 Eubacterium sp. | reverse complement strand
GTGAACCGGGAAGTATCGCGGGAGACCGGCGAGGCCACCACGAAATACTCCATTATCAATACACAGGTGCTTCACGATATCGCGCTGACCAAGGTGAGCAGGACAAATCCGGATATCATGCTGGGAGGTGCTGAGTTTACGGTATACCGCGAAGATAACGGCAAGTGCGGTGACAGGGTAACTGACGCGACAAGCGACAGCAACGGAAGCCTGACATTGTCGGGATTGACGGGCGGAACATACCTTATGAAGGAGACGAAGGCGCCGAAGGGTTATGCAATCGATCCGACGGAGTACAGGATCGAGATCACTTATAAAGGAGCTGCATCCGGCGTGGACGCGGAAGGTTTCATATGTGAAAACAACAAGTGGAACGATCCTGTTATCAAAGTGACACAGATGACAACAGGCGAGAACAACAAGGTAGTCTACGACAGTGCTGTGATTTACGATGAGACGAATAAACCTCTTCGGAATGCAGTATGGAGCGTAGAAAAGAAAGATTCCTCAGAGAGAGGCATACTCTGCCGGTTAGGTTTTACGGTAGACGATGAATGTATCTATGAACTGCCGAGCACCGGCGGCATCGGGGTATTCCCGTATGTGGCGGCAGGCACATTGCTTCTCATGGCGGCCGTATGGCTGATGATGAGAAAGAGGCGCGAGGAGGCATCGCGGAAGGGTCATTATTGAGATGACAGAGGGCGATCGCAGAGCGGACCGTTCAAAACGGGAAGCTTAGGACGGAATGTTTAAAGCGGAAAGTTTAAGGCGGAACATTTAGAACGGAGATGCTTTGTGATCACCCGGATAAAAAATGGATGGAAACCGGACGGAATGTCGGGGAGATCAACCATAAAAATGTAATAACAGAAAGGAGAATGAGATGAAAAGGATGAAAAAGATATTGGCCCTTGGCCTTGCGGTGGTACTGACGTTTGGCATATCCATGACGGCATGGGCTGATGAGCCTGGGGGAGGAGAATCAGGGGGAACACCTGCACCTGCCTACAATGCGGATGGGAAGATTGGAACAAAGGATGACGCGGCGGTTATTACGATAAAAGGTGTCACAGCTGAGAATAAGAAGGACGATACTGGTGCTGACACTGATAATGATGCTCTGACGGTGACAGCTTACCGGATCATCGAGGCAGTTTATGATGACGATGGCATCTACAGCGGATATAAGATTGGAGGTGACTATATTGCAGCCGTCAGAGAAATCTTTAACGCATCGGGAAATGCTGATTTTGAGATTGGTGAGGATGGAAAGCTGAAGTATAAAAAAACAGTTGATCCGGCTAACGCGGTTAAGGAGTTTCCGATCAATGAGGCGATATTAAATGCAATAATAAAAGTGAATAATGTCAAGAAGCTGTCAGGAATAGGGATGGATAAAGGCAGTGTTGATGCGAATGGCATCTGCAGCTACAGCAAAGAACTGCCAATCGGTTCCTACCTGATCATGATCACAGGGGCTGAGACGAAGATATACAGCGCGGTGGTGGCATCTTCCTATTATACGGCGGCGGACGGCGGCAGCAATGAATTTGCTGGTTCGATCGGTGATACAAGTCTTGATCTTGCGGACTATAAAATTGCGAAGACAGACGCGTGGGTTAAAGTTTCGGATTCTCCTGACGTTGGCAAAAAAGTTGTCTCGGATGATGGCAGTAAGACAGACCACAACGATGTGAATATCGGCGATACGGTGAGCTATGAGATAGAGGTAAACCCAATCCCGTACTATGGCGGAGATAATCCGACTTTCAACATCGTGGATACGCTTACGGGCGGGCTAGTATATACGGGTTATCCGAAAGTGGAAATCGTATCAAAAGACGGTGGTAAAACAGACTTGAACCAGCCGGAGAATGACAAAACCGTATATATGCTGAATGGCAAAAAGATCGCAACATTTACCTGGCAGAATGGCGAGGGCGAAGCTCTAAGTGATATGAATTCAGCGGAGAAGTTTGTGGTTGATTTTGTAGATGTGACAATAGAAGGTGACAAAACAACAAGCGAGTACTCCCTGAACGATTATCAGGGACAGAAACTGGTCATTACATATACAGCGAAAGTGACAAAAGACGCGGCTGTAAACCACAATGATAACTCCAACGATGCGAAGTTAAATTACAGCAAGGATTCCAAGGTGGATGGTAGCGATGGTGAGAAAGGGGGAAAGACCTATACCTATACTTTCGCTATCGGCGGCACGGTAGACGGTAAAGAAAACAGTGAATCAACGGGCACCGGGGGAGTGATCACGAAACTCGGAGAGGATGAAAAGGAAGATCCTGATACTCACGAAAAGACATATGCTTTAGAGGGTGCAGAGTTTACGCTGTATACGGCTGCAACTAAGAATGCAGATGGCACTTATACTGTCAATCCGGACTCCCAATATAAAAATTATATAGATAAAGGCAATGAAGAAGAGTTTTTTGACGGTACCGCGACATCTGATGCCAGAGGACATCTGGAGATGAGAGGCCTCAAAGCGGGAACTTACTATCTGAAAGAGACAAAAGCGCCGGATGGATATTCTGTCAATGAGCATGTATTTGAGGTAGTGATCGATGCGAAGTATTATGGCGATGAAGGGTTTACTGCCGATGATACATCGGAAGATAAGAAAACAGGTATGCTTGCTCAGTGGACCATCACGATAGACGGTGAGCTCACCGGTAAATTTACGTCTTTGAATGAAAAGGGAGGATATAGTACAGGAGAAGGAAGCGGTAATA
>JAETSS010000212.1 GCA_021769545.1 Eubacterium sp. | reverse complement strand
TCGAATTCCGCCATTTTCAGCAGAACTCTGTCGGCGCTCCGAAGCCACAGATTCGATCTGACTATGGCTCTCTCATCTCCCATGTAGGTGACCTTGCCGTCCTCGGTCTTTATTATCTTATATCCAAGGTCCGCTATCTCTCTTTTTACTACTGCTTCAAGTCCGAATGTTGCTGTGGCTATAAGTTCCAATTTCATATATAAGTTTCTCTCCTGTTCAAACTGTTTCTGCTTATTATATCTATAAATTTAAGGGATTCTCCTGTGCCTCTTGCAACACAGAAATCCGCTTCATCAGCTACCATGGTGGTTATCCCCGTGCGTTCCTCTATACGCCTGTCAAGGCCTCTCAGATACGCTCCTCCGCCCGTTATCACGATGCCGCGTTCTCCTACGTCTGCCGCAAGTTCCGGCGGCGTCTTTTCAAGGACGCTGTGAGTAGCCTCACAGATCACATCAAGGGGCTCATCCAGCGCCTCAAGTATCTCTTCCGAGCTTACCTCCACCGTGCTGGGAAGTCCCGTAACGAGATCTCTCCCCTTGCAAAGGGTCCTCAGGGATTCTTCTCCCGAAAATGCCATGCCTACGTCTCTCTTGAGCTTTTCCGCCATCCTTTCACCGATGAACAGGTTGTACTTCTTTCGCATATACTTGACTATATGCTCGTCGAATTTATCACCTGCCACCTTCACCGATGTGCTGGTGACTATACCGCCCATGGAAATGACGGCGATATCGGTAGTGCCGCCTCCGATGTCTATTATCATGATGCCCTCAGGCGCAGTTATATCTATGCCTGCTCCTATGGCCGCCGCTACCGGCTCTTCTATCAGATATACGGCCCTGCCTCCCGCCTGCAGCGCAGCCTCCTTGACGGCGCGCTTTTCCACCTCTGTGACTCCGCTGGGAACGCACACCACCAGCCTCGGCTTGAAGAACCTGTTGCCGCCGCATGTCTTCTTTATAAAATACTGCAGCATCTTTTCGGTGACATCGTAATCGGAAATAACGCCTTCCCTCAGGGGTCTTACGGCTGCGATATTACCGGGAGTCCTGCCGATCATCCGTTTCGCTTCGCTGCCGACAGCCAAAATCTCATTTGTATCCTTATTTATCGCCACCACCGACGGCTCCTGCAGCACGATGCCTTTGCCGTCAACGTATATCAAAACATTCGCCGTTCCGAGATCTATCCCGACTTCTTCATTAAACGCCATAATATCTTCCTTTCATTTTATCAGTTATTCACTAGTTTTACCATACAAATAAAATTTACACCGAAAATCTAAAGCAAGTATATTTTTAAAATTAAAACATATATTGTTTTGACTGCTAAAGTTAATAATTTTATGGGGTGGTGAACTGTCAACATTATGAAAGATTATATCGAAGAGCGAGTATTGGAGCTTGCCCATTACATCGTTGAAACCGGCGCAACAGTGAGAAGCACAGCCGCCAAATTCCGTGTATCGAAATCCACGGTGCATAAGGATATCACCGAGAGGCTCCAGGAGATAAATCCCGGCCTTGCCTCGGAGGTGAAACGTGTTCTCGACAATAACAAAGCGGAGCGCCACATAAGAGGCGGTCTTGCTACCAAAGAAAAATATTTACATATTCATCAGAAATAGACAAAACAAGAGGCCGCCTCAAAATGCTTGACATAAAAGCCCTGAGACTGCCTCTTTCAAATGTCCCGTATATGTTACCGTCTTCTTCCCGCCAGCATGTTGTCCACTACGAAGAGCAGATAGCTGATCCCCAGGAATACCAGCAGAGTCACTATCATATTCATGCCCATGAGATTGAAGTACGGCATCCTTTCAACGGAAAAGCCTATGCTGTTTACAACAAATACAGCAATGTTGAATATGACGGGTATCAATGCCCACATAACGGGGCTGTATGCTGTGAATTCGCCTTTCCTGCAGAAAAACAGATAGTCTATGAATGCCATCACAGGCGATACGAAATACAGCAGATATCCCGATACCGACAGATGTACCAGAGGCGAAGCATCTATGCCGAAATGTATGAAATAGTACACGACAAAGGTTATTATCATATATATGGTGACGGCGCCTCTCAGCATGCCGCGCTCATATCCCGGCCGTGCGATTATGAGATATGCGAAATATATGAGGGCCAGCACATTGGAAATTATCGCAAAATCTCCAAGGATCGTACTCAGGCCGAAGCCTGCATACATCAGCTTCATCACTATTCCCGCTCCGCATACTATAATGAACATCACTCTGAAAATCACCGCTATCGTATTGTTTTTGATATACATATATACTTACATTGCCTCCTGTTTCTGTTGTATCATCTCCCGGCTGCGGCTCTGATAAACTCCCTGAACAGCGGATGTGCCTTATTTGGCCTGCTCTTGAATTCGGGATGATACTGCACTCCCACGTAATGAGGATGCTCCGGTATCTCCACCGCTTCAACCAGTCTTCCGTCCGGCGACGTTCCCGCTATCTTCATGCCGGCTTCTTCAAACCGCCCGCGATAATCGTTATTGAATTCATATCTGTGTCTGTGTCTTTCGGATATCTCACGGCATCCGTATGCCTTCTCCATGATGGTGCCCTCCGCTATCATACACGGATATGCGCCGAGCCTCATGGTGCCGCCCTTAGGTATATCTCCGTACTGATCCGGCATGAAGTCTATGACCTTGTTTTCGCAGTTTTCATCGAACTCGCCGGAATTTGCTGTCTTTATCCCCAGTACGTTTCTTGCGAACTCTATCACCGCGATCTGC
>JAETSS010000211.1 GCA_021769545.1 Eubacterium sp. | reverse complement strand
CCTCAAGCATTTCCTCTTCGGTATCATTGGCAGTCAGAAACAGCACGGGAGTTTCGCAAAGCTCCCGCAGCCTTCTGCAAAACTCCATGCCACTTCCGTCGGGAAGATTGATATCCAGCAGGAAAATGTCATATCTGCCTGCATCCTTCATCCTGCCCACCGCCTCGGTGAATCCGTATACCGATGTCACATTATGCTCATCCCTTTTCAGGGCAATGGATATTCCCTTATTCAATATCGCGTCATCCTCAAGTAGGAAAATCTCAGCCATACGTTAAACTCCCTCATACTTTCCGCCTAATTTTCTATATTCCTCAGTCTCTCCGTGATGGTCGCCTTGGCGGAATACCTGTAGACGATAAAGGGCACTGCCATACAGAGGGCATATATACATGCCAGCAGTATCACCAGAGACGCTACCGGATATTGGAATACAGCGTAGTCCACCATAGACGGCAGCAGCTTTGCCACCACCATCAGTATGGCATTGCCCGGCACTGCTATGAGGACCGTCGTTATCAGCGCATAATACAGTCCCTCCCATCTCAGCAGCCCTCTGATCTGCCTGTTTGTGGTTCCGATGCTCTGCATCACGGCAAACTCATGTCTTCTGGCGTATATGCCGGTCATCATCAGATTGATAAAGTTCAGAACTCCTATGATAAGCAGGAATATGGAAACGGTATTGCCTATGATGCCCAGGCTTTTCATGGTCTTATCAAAATCCTTTATGATATCCTCTTTATCATAGAGGGTATACGTCGCGCCTGCAAGATCCTCTGACAGCATTTCCACCTTTTTGGCTACCTGATCGCTGTATTTGCTGTCAACGTTAAAGCTGACTACCGCCGCAGGTGCATTCTCATCAAAGGAATCCATGAATTTATCGCTTACGAAGATAATTTCCGGAGTACCCATAGGATGTCCCACGCTAATCATATAATCGATGTCCTCATAAAACAGTGAACCCCCTACTGTCGGTGTGATACTGTCTCCCGAAGAATTTTTCAGCGTCAGCTCCATGCCCTTTTTTACACCGTCATCGTATGAACCCAGCCCCAGAACGATCTCGCCTCTCTCGAAAGCCTTCTCGTCTATCTTATCCTCATGTTTTTCGTTATGGGCTCGTATCACATCAGTATCCATGGTATGAAGCCATGTTCCGTACTGACCATCCTCCACCAGACCTCTCATGGTCTCAAGAAATATATCATAACCCTCTTTGCTGGACGGATCGCCTCCGGCACCTTCAAATCCGGCTTCCAAAACAGGCCTAAGCTGTTCCTCGTCGAATTCTATATCCGCATAGGCAGCCCGGTTGCAGACGAACTCCGTAACGCCCTCCGTGTTCTTTATTCCTGATATGAAGGTCTCTGTGAATTCATCCTCGATAGGCGCTTCGTTGACAAAGGCATAGTCCTTCTTGACATATTCATCAGCATAGTTGTCTGTATTGATACTTCCGAATATGCCGTTTATGCTGAGCATAGTAATGCTGCCCAGAAACAGCGATATTACTACAAGTATCGTCTGCTTCTTGTTTCGGAAAATATTTCTCCACGCCATCCTTGAAGCTTTGGCGCCGTTTCGGGAAGATCGTTTTTTCTTTTTCAAAGATCCGCTTTTCACGGAATTATACCGCAAAGCTTCTATAGGCGATATCTTCCCCGCTTTTCCGGCAGGCTTCCATGCGCTGATCAGTACCGTCGCCAGTGAGAAGACCGCCGCCCCGATGAATATGACAGGCGAAAACGATACCTTGTCAAAATCGCCCTGATGCAGTATCCGCATAGCAAGAGGGACCAGGATAAACGATGCTGCCGCACTCAACACAAGACCTGTCGGGATACCTATACACGCCAGACGCAGTGCCTGACTCATGATGATCTTTCGTATCTGTTTTCGTGATGTTCCTATGGTCTTCAACATTCCATACTGATTGATCTCCCTTGAAACAGAGATGTAGAACACATTGTATATCAGCAGGAATCCGCTGAGCATGATGAACACGATTATCATAACCAGCAGCGCTATCGTCTGTATCGTATCGGACATATCGTCTTCACCGAAATACGAATCGAATTCCTGTCCCGGTTTCAACTCTACATCCTTTTCAAGAAGGTCATAGGCTTCCGACTGATCCTTCGCCGATATGTATATCGTGCCGTATTCCTCAAGATCGACGTCATGCTCTGCGCAGTACTGCTCCGAAAACAGCACAGTGCACTTTACACCCGAGCCGTAGCTCCGAAACCATCCGCTGAGGCTGTACTCTGCCGTTTCCGTACCCCCGGGACCGTTGACCGAAAGCTTTACCTTCTGACCTTCCTCCGGCTTATCTATCCCAAGCTGTTTCAGCGCCTCCTCCGACATCATCACCTCATCTGTTTTATCCG
Source organism: Eubacterium sp. (assembly GCA_021769545.1). The sequence goes on along the minus strand of JAETSS010000211.1, from coordinate 380 downwards.
GATATCGGCCCTTTACATTGCTTATGGCAGGCTTGAAATGATCATTCCACTCGGTCTCATCATACCACATGACGGGAACATGCAGATCCTCGTTTTTCAGCAGCGACCCGTCGATATTTCCTATAAATATCTGCCGCCCCACCGAATCCAGATAATCCAGCGACTTTATCTTTTCATACTGTTCTTCCGTCGGCTTCTTCAAATTGATGGTCGCTGTGGTCCCCGCCTGACGTACGGAGAACAGATCGAAATTTTCCTTGAAGCTCAGGGCAAGGCTGAACACCGACGTTATCATGAAGGTGGTCAGCACTATGGCCATCACCGCAAAAAAGTTCCTGGACCTGTTGGCCTTCATCATGCCTTTGCCGACACGCTTTATC
>JAETSS010000210.1 GCA_021769545.1 Eubacterium sp. | reverse complement strand
CTTCATAAAGACGCGGAGCAATTACGATGGAGGTACATATACTCTTGAGATAACGACGACGGCTGATACGCCGGAAAACGGAGAGAGGCTGATAACCGATACGGCAGCTTCTGTCATATCCACCATAAGACAGAACACGAACCAGCAGTCTATCAGGATAGTATCTCCCATACATGTACGTTACGAATATGTGAGTGGGACAGAAGGAAGAACGCTGCCTGACAGCATAAGTACGGGATCGGGCGATTACAGGATATATGATGACGCCGTATATTACAGGGGCGATACGGTGAACAGGAAGACTGCTCCGGCAGAGGGGACGGAACATAAGATATACGGTAAGGACGGGACTCTCAAAGGCTCGTGGGTGCTTTCGTGGGATGATGATGCCAAGACGGCAGATGTCGGAGACGTTACATTTACAGGCTCATGGAGATATATACCTGCTCCCCGGCTCGTGATAGTAAAAAAGGTCTCGGAGGACGATGAGCAGTTTACTCCTGCACATGGCGAGCCTGCATTCCTTTTCAGGATCACGGCAGAAGGATCGGGAAAGGTGTGGTACAGAGCGGTGACATTTACGGAGGAGGCGGTCTCATCAGCCGTCGAAAACGGCAGCTATACAGACCCGGAGGGTACGACATTCGAGAGCAGGGAGGGTCATATATACGGTATATGTGAAGCGATATGCCTTCCGGAGGATGTCTATACCGTGGAGGAAATAGGCTCCATGCGGTTCGATACTGTATCATGCGAGACGATATATCATGGAAATGCGAACAATGGAAAGGCGCATGGAAGGGAAGATAATACGGTAAGCTTCGGAAAAGGTCCCGGTACGGTACATCTGGAAATGAGCAAATACGGTCCGGGAGACGTGGGCTTTGATGCAGACTATGTATCCGTATGCTTTGAAAATGCAAAATCCGACTGGAGCAGGCTTTCCCACAGCGATATCATCATAAACAGTCTTAAGGAGGATGGCAGATCATGAAGGGTAAAACGGGAAAGAAGAGTTTCGCTGTCATGGCGGCGGTCCTGATATCACTATGTGTTGCAGCAGGAGCGGAAGGAGCAGTCAAAACCATCGCCGATATGACGGGAAGCTTCCGTACTGGGGCAGTCGATATAGATGTAGATGTCTATACTGCCGGTGACGGAAAAGAGGCCGTCATGGGTGAAAAAACGGTAGTAGATCACGAAGGCTCCGTGTCTTACATACCCAGAATAGTGAACAGAGGGGAAAGCTGCTATATCCGGGCATCGCTGGAGGCGGAAACAGTGGAAACGGCTGGGATGGCTGAGACGGCGGAGCGGCAGGATATCATGAAGTATCTGTACGGTATAGATGACAGATGGCGTTATATTTCAGGGTACCTTTATTATACGGAGACCTTTGAAACAGGGGGTCATGTGGATATATGCGAGGGTTTCCACGTGCCCGAAGACTGGGATTATATGAAGGCCAACGAACTGAGGGTCAGCGTGACCGTAGATGCTGTGCAGTCGCGAAATTTTCCTGCAGATCATGACGTGGATGATCCGTGGGGAAATGTTGAGATAACAGCATCCCGGACATGTAGCGGGAATACGGTGAATACCGTGGCTGCACCGGAGGCAGTGACTGCAGCGGTCGATGGTACGGAAACTTTCGGGAAAGGAAACGGGAAGAATATCAGGCTGTCATATATCAATAAAGCTGCCGGTATAACGATAGATCACGATGACATATTTTCTCATGCATTGTTTATGCCGGGTGACGTATATGAAGGAAAGATAACTATATCAAACGAAAATGATCATGAGGTCAAAGTAATGTTCAAGGCTTCATGCGGAGAAGGGCCTATAGACGGAAGTATACCGGATAATAGCCGGCCCGATGAGAGGATGCCGGATGAAAGTCAGTTGTCTAATGCGCTGCAGCTCGAAATGGATAACGGAGGAACTTTTTACAGAGGCAGCCTTGCAGGTAATGAGATTTCTGAGTACAGGACCATAGCAGAACTGGACGCGGGAGAAAGCAGGGATATCCATGTGAAGATAACGATGCCGGCGGAAGCAGATAATACTTATCAAAAAAAGAAAGCCGACATCACATGGTATTTTGCTATAGCGGAAAATACCTCAGACGGTAATATGGACGGCGCGGTAAAAACAGGAGACGATATTTCGATATTGGGACTTGTGATGGTCTGCATCCTCAGCATATCCGCGGTATCGTTATTATGGAAAAGACGGATAAAAGTGAAAAAATAAAACGGAAAAGGAAAAATGAAGAAAAACGGAGCGATTAAGAAAGTTTGCGGTATCATACGCATGATCATTATGATGTCGGCAGGGGTGTTGGTTTTAGGCATCGGAGCATTAGCGGCATTGGATATACGGCCTTATGCTATAGTCTCGGGCTCCATGGAACCGGAAATAACCACCGGCAGCCTCTGCTTCATAGATCATAATAAGAGAAGTGCAGAGGTAGGTGATATCATCGCATATGAGGCAGGCGATATGACGGTAACTCACAGAGTCGTAGACAAAACGCCGCAGGGATATATAACGAAGGGCGATAAAAACACTGCGGTAGATCCGTGTATCGTATCGCAGGGACAGATAACAGGCCGTGCATTGTTCCATATACCGTATATTGGATATGTGACGGCGGTGCTTGGAGGCGTGGGCGGTATGATGACAGCGGTTTTGATATTTACGATACCTGTACTGATGAGGTCCTTCATTAAATGCTGTCGGCAGTGAAGCAAACAATAAATTTGCTGTAAAAAT
>JAETSS010000209.1 GCA_021769545.1 Eubacterium sp. | reverse complement strand
TACATTTGGACAGAGTATTTTAAGAAGCAGACGCTTTATTACTTAAGAAGCTTCACTGTTCCATAACAGTTCAGACAGCGTAAACGGTCTTACAGTTCAGCCTCCGGCCAAGCTGCGACAAAATGATGCACAGAAACGGTAAAAAACGACGTTTCGCGCCGCATAACTCGGGATTTTCGCAAAAACGGCAAAAACACCTCGCGGGACACATCATGGCTGAACTGTTACTAAACGGTTACGCTATTTCATCTATTTCTGGAATTTGGCAGGGGAATATGATATACTATGAGAACTTAATAAACTTGAAACCTGTATCGGGAAACATTTTAATATAGAAGGAACACACAATATGAGAAAAACGATAAAAAAAGCAGTTATTTTACTGGTAATATTCATAGCGGCTCTGGCCGTCTATTTCATATGGTCATCCGGAAAGGATGACGAGGGCGCAGTGTATACATCGATCGAGGATGCCAATCTGCCGGTCGTTTATATGGAGCTGTTTGGCGGGAAAATGAACTGTCTCTACGGTTTTGTCGAGGACAGGCCTACAAGTGCAGGCCGCGGAGATCTGACTGTGCTGCCGGAGGATCGCAGACTGCCTGTAAGCTTTGAAGACGTAGACTCAAAAGTGAAAGGAATCCAGTACGAAATAAGAAGCCTGGACGGCGAACGCCTTGTGGAAAGGACGGTACTGGAGGAATGGACGCAGGAGGGAACACAGGTAAAGGCAGTGCTTCCGATTCAGAACCTTCTGTCGGCGGGGAAAGAATATATGATGACTCTGGCAATCTCGACAGAGGAGCATCCTGCCGTATACTATTACACCCGCATCATGTGGTCGGAAAACCACCACATGGAGGATATGCTGAACCTGGCCATGGAATTTTCAGATAAGACCTTCAGCTATGATACTGCGCGTGATTTGACCACTTATCTGGAGACAGATCCCAACGCGGATAACAGTTCACTGGGGAAAGTGACTCTTAAAAACAGCTTTACGCAGCTGACCTGGCGCGGTCTTGAAATGAAGAGAGAGTGCGAGGTGTCTGTCCATCTGAGAGAAATGCAGGGAGTAATGGGCATTATCGAGCTTGATTACGTAACCAGCACAACGGATGAGGACGGCAGCAGGGAGTTTTATGATGTGACGGAGAGCTTCACGATGAAGTGGAACACTCAGAGAATTTATATGATGAATTATGACAGGCGCGTGAACCAGATTTTCTCAGGAGAAAGCAATCTTTATTCGGACAAGCGGATTATGCTCGGAATATCCGACTCGGAGGAACTGCAGACTATGAGCGATCCGTCGGAGAAATACCATGCGTTCGTGGCTAACCGCGCCCTCTGGTGCTATGATGCAGATAAAGGAAGCAGTACGAAGGTCTTTGCATTCCGCAAGAGTGAAGATGATTTGCGCACTAATTTCAATTCACACGGCGTCAAGATCCTTTCGGTAAGTGAGGAGGGCAATATCGATTTCCTTGTATATGGATATATGAACAGGGGAAATCATGAGGGAACGACGGGCGTTGCGCTTTACCGGTATGAGAATGGGGATAATACACTCACAGAGCGGCTTTATCTGCCTTCCGGCGAAGATTACTGGAGCCTGCGCCAGGATATCGGACGGCTGAGCTACCTGAGCAGCAATCAGACCCTTTATCTTCTGATGGATCATGCAGTTTATGGGGTGGAGCTGTCCGGAAAAGAATATATGGTTGTGGCCGACGGGCTGACGGAAGAAAATTTTGCTGTCAGTGCGGATGGTTCCCGAATCGCATGGCAGGATGGAAGTGATATTTACAGCTCTGAAAAACTGAATGTCATGGATTTGAAAACAGGTAAAAAGGATGAAATCCGTTTCCAGGATCAGACGGTGATAAGACTTGTGGGATTTGTGGGAAGCGATCTCGTCTACGGTCTGGCGAATCCCGGTGAAAAGCTGATGACAGACGGCCGCATTACCGGTTTGCCTCTCTACGCCCTTGAGATTGTGGGCAGCACGATGGAGACGGAGACGCGCTATGAGAGACAGGGACTTTATCTGACCGATGTGCAGATACGGGACAGCCGCGTGCATATGACAAGAATGCGTAAAGCGGGAGGCGACTATGAGATGGTGGATGAAGACACCCTGGTCTGTAATGAAGAAGTGATTGCGGATCCGTTGGCAGGAATCGGATATCTTGCAGATTCGGTCAAAGGGCGTTTGTATTTTGTCCAACTGAATTCGCAGGCGGCAAAATCACGTACCATCCGGGTCCATGTGCCTAAAAAGGCGGTTGCCGAGGAAAATAATGTGATATCCCTGACGGCCAACCATCCGATCAGCATCAGACGTTATTATGCATACAGCGGCGGGAGGATGAACGGATCCTATGTGGATTTTGCTCAGGCGGTGAAAGCGGCTTATGATGATATGGGCCTTGTCACCGACCAGAATGGATACGTATTCTGGGTTCGGGCAAACCGAAGTGACGTGAAGACCATCAAAGATATCCAGAATGAAGTGGCTGTGGTCGAGCGTTATCTGGATGAACTGGCACAGGGGAATGAAATCTCCACGGATGGAACCAGGCTTGTTGATGCGAGAGGCTGTACTCTGAATCAGATTCTGTATTTTGTATACCGCGGCCGTCCGGTGGTGGCATATCTGGGTAACGGCGGCTATGGTTTGATATATGGCTATGATCAGTATAATATATCATGTCTCTGGTTCCCGGGGACGGAATATGCGTATTTTGACAAGATGGGCTTAAATGATGCGGCGGCATT
>JAETSS010000208.1 GCA_021769545.1 Eubacterium sp. | reverse complement strand
CTGCTGCGGAACAGCCTATACACTTTACGCCCTTTTTCTTAGCCTTTACTATATATCTTACGGCGGCGCCTACTGCCAGCGCCACGGCCAGTATTGCAATAATATTCGCTATCATTATGCCGACGCTCCCATCTGATTTTTATGCAGCTCGTATTTTTCATCGAAGCTGCTTCTGATCTTCCTGCTGATGAGGATAACGGCTGCAACCATTACCAGTATGGCTATGAGTCCCGGTACGAACGCCGTTCCGAGAGTTCCCTCAGTGATAAGGGTGCCGATCTGATATACCAGGAAGGCTACCGTATATCCTGTGCAAAGCTGCAGGCCTATAGCGCTCCACAGCCAGCCCTTGCTCTGCATTTCCGAGTTCATCGCACCTATTGCCGCGAAGCACGGAGGTGTGAACAGGTTGAACATCAGGTATGCCAGCGCTGTAACGGATGTAAGTCCCATGGTCAGCGCCACTTCGTTTGCTCCGCCTGTCATAGCCAGTTCTTCAGTATCGATGAATCTCGTCAGCGAGTAAACTACAGCCAGTGTACCCACAACGTTTTCCTTTGCGATAAATCCTGTGATGGCTGCCGCTGCCAGCTGCCATGCTCCGAATCCCAATGGCACAAGCAGTATTGCGAAAGGTGAAGCTATGGTCGCCAGTATCGAAGTGTCTTCCATTCCTTCCTCTACGATCTGGAAATGCCAGTTGAATGTCTGCATCAGCTGTACCACGCAGTTGCATACAAGTATGATGGTAGCAGCCTTGATTATGTATGCCTTTGCACGCTCCAGCATGGAGAAGAATGCTCTCTTAAGGCTCGGAAGCTTGTAAGAAGGAAGCTCCATGATGAAGAATGATTTTCTGTATTTATATCCTGTAACAGCCTTGATGAGCAATGCGCCGAGGAATATAAGCAGTATTCCCATGAAGTACATCAGTGCGCTCACCCACGAAGCTCCGGCGAAAAAAGCTCCGGCGAACAGCGCGATAACAGGTATCTTCGCTCCGCAAGGGATGAATGTCGTAAGCATTGCCGTTGCCCTTCGTTCTCTCTCATCACGAATGGTCCTGCTTGCCATGATTCCCGGGATACCGCAGCCTGTACCGATAACGATAGGGATTATCGATTTTCCTGAGAGCCCCACTCGCTTGAATATCGGGTCCATAACTACGCTGACACGCGCCATATATCCACAGTCCTCAAGCAGCGCGATGAGGAAGTACATCACCATTACCAGCGGCAGGAAGCCCACTACGGCGCCTACACCGCCAACGATACCGTCTGCAAGGATCGCCTGTAATATAGGCGCTGCTCCGCTCAGTTTATCGGCAATGAAGCCCTGGAAGACTTCTATCCAGCCTACCAGCCAGTCCGCCACAAAAGGCCCCAACGCCGACTGGGATATCCAGAATACGGCGTACATCACTGCGGCGAATATGATTATACCTGCCACCTTATTGGTAAGCACGCTGTCCACCTTATCCTGAGCATTGCTTTCCTTAGTAAGGATCTGTCGCGTCTCTACCGCTTTAACGATCTCGTTTACAAAGGCGAAACGCTTTCTGTCCTCTGCGTCTACTGCCGCTTTATCATGCAGATCTATGTCAGGCTGCACGTAAGGAGCCTTCTGTTCCCTGCCCTTCAAAGCTTCCGCAGCCTCTAAGACATCTCTCAGCCCTGCGTCCTTTTTTGAAGTGGAAACCGTCTTTATCACCGGGCAGCCCAGCTTTTCCGATAAAAGCGCCGTATCGATCTTCGTGTTTTCCTTTTCGTTGATATCGCTCTTGTTCAATGCAACGACAACAGGCACTCCCAGCTCCAGAAGCTGCGTCGTAAAGAACAGGCTCCTGCTGAGATTCGTGGCATCCACTATATTGATTATCGCATCAGGATGCTCATCTCTGACATATCCGCTGGTGATGCTCTCTTCAGGTGTGAACGGCGACATGGAATATGCGCCCGGCAGATCGACTGCTATCAGTTCTTCGCTTTCCCTGGAAAGCTCGCTTTTTATCGGACTCTCTTTTTTTCCTACGGTAACTCCGGCCCAGTTACCAACACGCTCGCTTCTTCCCGTCAGCACATTATACATCGTCGTTTTACCGCTGTTGGGATTGCCGGCAAAAGCAATTCTCATAATACATACTCTCCTTCTGTAAATCTACTGTAAAATATCGTCACATTAGTTTTGTTAAACTAACCATCATCCATAAAAAATAGTGACCTCCATCACTATTTTGATTATCGTTAAACTACGATGGCTTCCGCCAGCTGATTGTCGAGGTTATACCTTCCGTCCTTGATAGATACCACACAGCCGCCCCTTCTCTGGGATATTACGGTGATGGGCTCTCCGCTGTAGCATCCCAATCTGAAAAGAAAAGCAGTCATTTCTTCGTCGTCTGTCTTTATATCCTTTACCAGATACGTTTCTCCGGTATTCACTTCCTTTAGATTCATGCTTCCCTCCTGTCTCTTTTCCTATCGCTGCCCGATAAATATTTTCCATACTATCAACGCGGTAAGTTAGCATTAACTATCTTCATCACCTAATATAAAACAAAACCATATAGTTGTCAACCTGTTTTTTGCATTATTTTTCCGGATAAAAATAACGCAGCAGTAATACCGCTGCGCTGTTTTCCTTATATGCCTGCTAATAATTCTCCGCCTTGATCTGGAAATATCCCTGCGCGTGGAAGCATACGGGACAGATTTCCGGAGCTTCCTTGCCGGTGTGCTGGTGTCCGCAGTTTCCGCATATCCAGATGACCTCTTCGTCGCGCTTGAACACTTT
>JAETSS010000207.1 GCA_021769545.1 Eubacterium sp. | reverse complement strand
TCGACTCTGTTGATCTTGATGCCCCATGCGTCCGTGGCTTCGTCCAGCACGAGCCTTATCTTGGAGTTGATGTGCTCTCTGCTGGTGAGAGTGCCGTCCAGCTCCAGCTCGCCTATGATGTTTCTCAAGGTCGTCGCCGTCAGGTTTTCGATGGCAGCCATCGGGTTCTCTACTCCGTATGCGTAAAGCTTAGGATCTGTGATCTGAAAATACACTACGGTGTCGATCTCGATGGTAACGTTGTCCTTGGTGATAACGGGCTGCGGCGGGAAGTCTATGACGTGCTCCTTGAGCGATACCTTTCTGGCGACCTTGTCGATCAAAGGTATCTTGAAATGAAGTCCCACCTGCCATGTGCCGTAGTATGCACCCAGCCTTTCCAGTACGTAGGCGTTTGCCTGAGGCACTATCCTGATGTTTGTAACGATAAGAGCGATTATCAGTGCGATAAGAATGACTACCGCTATGACAGCGCCTATTGAGATTCCTCCTGAATACATATTATTCCTCCGTCCTCTTTTCTTCTACCGTCAGAGTAACGCCTCTGACACTCTTTATGATAACTAATGCGCCTTTTTCTATTTCCTCGCCGGTCGAAACTGCGGTCCATGTCTTGCCGTCTGCTCTGACCTGCCCGCTTCCGTGGATGGGGATAGCTTCTTCGACGATCCCCTCCTGACCGATGATGGCTTCGACATTTGTCTTCTCCACTCTGGCGTTGAGCCGTTTCTTCGCCAGCGGTCTCGTGGCCGCTATAAGTATTACGGAAAGGAGCAGGAATACGGCGATCTGCACAGGCAGCGAGAATCCCAGCATAGCCATGATGGATGCCCCTACGGCTCCTCCCGCAAACCATATGGATGTCAGCCCCAGCGTAAACGCTTCGATGATGGCCATGATCCCTGCCGCAAACAGCCACAAGACTGCTGCGCTGACGGTTATCCCGAAAACAGTCATTATCTTCCTCCTTTCCCATGATACCTTCTCTGATGTTTTTCTATCATTTCATTCATCTCCGATCTCGTCAACAGCCCCGACTTGTAAAGGGTCTTAAGGCTTTCCATGTATCGCTGCTCGGCATCGTTGGTACATACAGGCATCTTTGCAAATTCCGGTTTTCGCGGCTTCTTCGGTTTTTCTTTTTCCACAGAGGGCCGCGTCTGCATATCAGTATTATTGGCAGCTTTGCGTCTGTTTACTCGCTTGCCCGACTTGCCGGGGAGTTTTCGTACCAATGCGACCACTATACTTGCGATCGCCAGAAGCGGTACTACCGCGGAAAGGATGCGTTCTATTATCTCACCCATATCCATCTCGCTTACGTAATCTCCGCTATAGTCCGCGCCGTCTCCCGTCATGTTGTTGTCGTAGTCGTAATCGTAGAATTCGTCTGCTATATCTTCACTTATTTCCTGCCATTTGGTATATGCAAAAAAATCTCCATCATTATGAAATACCAACATCTTCGATACCACGTAATTTTCATTATCGGTGGTGGATGCTGTGATATACACCAGGTCTCTGTAGCTCTCCGCCTTGCCGTCGCCGTTAACATCCGCCGTTACATCGACGGGAACTCTGAGAAAGCCGTCCCACTCTCCATCGAAGAATTCCGCTTCTCCACATGACAGCTCCACATCTCCGTATTGTTCGTATTCCGTTTTATAGACGATATCGGCTATGGCCAATTCACCGTATTCGTCATAATAATCCATGGCAGCCGCTTCATCACCAGACAGATATATGTACTCGTCATCGCTGGGGACATCACAGTAAAAATACATGTCGAGCTGCAGCTTTCCATTGGGATCATCCGTCTGCGGAGCCTTTGCATTGACGATATGCTCATATGGCTTATCATTGCTGTCATACGGGTCGATCTCCGTTACCTCCCAGCCGTCGGGAAAGGTCATACTTATGTCTCCGTCCCGTATATCGTAATATTCATCGGCATATACGCACACGGTCATGGCTATTATCAATGATATGCACAAGAATACCGCTATGCACCTGAGCCCGGTTTTTTTAACTCTTTCCATCAAAGGTTCCTTTCTGCTGCGATTCCGCAACAATATCCGCAACAATATATTTATAGTTGACAACCCCTCACCCGGTTTTATTATATCATGACATTCCTCTGAGATTTCAATCCTCCAGTCATGATTCAATAAATGCTTCCTTGCGGCAAAGCCGCATCAAATCATAGCATTTATTATATCATACGAGCTTGTCGATGTATGATTCAATGAATGCTTCCTTGCGGCAAAGCCGGTTAGATCGTTGCGTTCATTATACCATAAGCGCCGGCCCATGTCTGCTTTCCCCCGGGTAAAATTCCCAGTTCCTATGTTTTTGCGCAAATGTTTTTATAGCAATACATGCTGTATAGGGGGTGAGCCGCAAGCAAAAGCGATATACCTCGGTAGGGTATATGCGATATATCCGCACTGTTTCATATCAAAACGTGTATAAATCACGATTTTCTTCAAAAAATGTACGTCAATCATATCTGGTATGATAGCAAATCAAACTGAGGTACTCTTATGATTCAATATATTGATGCCTGCATACCTTTCATTACTATATATAGATATACTCATTAATCTCTCATTGTTTTGCATTTACCGAAGGTATTCACAAACGTGTATAAAACGCAAAAAATCCGTTTTTACGTCCGTGGCTGCAAACCCGGCAGAGCATTTTCATACCACGAAAAAAGGACCGTTACACTAACCGGTATCTACCGTCGATGCAACAGTCCGTCTTTTATCTTGTTTACGATTATTCAGCTGTGTAAGGCAGTAATGCTACG
>JAETSS010000206.1 GCA_021769545.1 Eubacterium sp. | reverse complement strand
GGAGCAGGTCTGTGGGGAGCAAACCTTCCTAAGATAGACGGGATCGACCTGGACGGCGTATATGCTGCAGTTGATTTCCTGAAAGCTGCAAGAACTACAGGCGAAGGATATGATCCTGGTAAGAAGGTCCTCGTAGTAGGCGGCGGAGACGTTGCTGTCGACTGTGCCGTAACAGCTAAGCTGTTAGGTGCTGAAGACGTTAAGATCGTTTACAGAAGAACACTGGAGGAAGCTCCTGGTAACATGACTGAATTCCAGTATGCACTTTCACTGGGAATCGGCATCACTACAGGAATGGCTCCTGCAGCCATCAATGGATCCGGCAAGGTTGAATCGGTAGACTTCAAGGGATTCAGAGACGAAGCTGCAAAGCTGACCTTAAGTGCAGACACTATCGTATTTGCAACAGGTCAGACTCCTGAGGATATGAGCAAGGTAGCTGCAGTCAAGCTGACTGCAAAGGGCACTATCGAAGCTGATGACAATGGCTCGACAGATGCAGAAAAAGTCTTCGCAGCAGGAGATATCGTAAACGGCGGTAAGACTGTTGTAGAAGCGGTTGCGGCAGGTAAGGTTGCTGCGGCGGCAATGATTGAATACCTTGAAAAGAAAGGAGTGAAGTAGAATGGCAGTTAAGAAAGATTTATCTGTAGAATATTTAGGTGTTAAATGTCAGAATCCGTTCTTCCTTTCATCATCACCTGTAGGAAGCAATTACGAAATGGTTGCAAAGTGTTTTGAAACAGGTTGGGGCGGCGTTATGTACAAGACGGTAGGTATCTTCGTGGCAGACGAATGCTCACCAAGATTTGACCAGACTAACAAAGAAGGTCTTCCTTGGGTAGGTTTCAAGAACATGGAACAGATTTCAGACAAACCGACTGAAGTAAACTTTGAAAATATGTATAAGCTCATGAGAGACTATCCTGACCACGTTATGGTAGCTTCGATCATGGGATCAAGTGAAGAAGAATGGAAACAGCTGGCTAAGATGTGTGACGAATTGGGATGCCCTCTTATCGAAGGTAACTTCTCATGTCCTCAGATGACAAGTCATGCTATGGGTTCGGACGTTGGTACCAACCCTGAGCTGGTTAAGAAGTACTGCGAAGCAGTTACAAGCGTAACTGATATTCCGTTCATCGCCAAGATGACTCCGAATATCACTACAATGGAAGTTCCTGCAAGAGCTGCTCTTGAAGGCGGAGCTGCAGGCGTATCATGTATCAACACTATCAAGTCGATAACAAATATCGATTTCGAGAACATGACTGCAATGCCGGTAGTAAACGGTAAATCATCGATCTCAGGCTACTCCGGAGCTGCTGTAAAGCCTATCGCTCTCAGATTCGTAGCTAATCTGTTACAGGATGAGATCGTTGGTAAGAGAGACCTCTCAGGTATCGGCGGTATCGAGACCTGGAGAGACGCTGCAGAATTCCTTGCATTAGGATGTAAGAACCTGCAGGTAACTACAGCTATCATGCAGTATGGATACAGAATCGTTGAAGATATGAAGTCAGGACTTATGCACTTCATGGATGAAAGAGGATACAACAGCCTCGACGAATTCATCGGATGCGCTCTTGACAACATCGTTCCTGCTGAAGACCTCAACAGAGACTTCAAGATCCTGCCTGACTTTAACCATGACAAGTGCGTTGGATGCGGAAGATGCTACATCTCATGCTACGACGCTGCTCATCAGGCTATCGACTGGAACGAAGAGAAGAGAAGACCTGAGCTCAACGACAACTGCGTTGGATGCCACCTGTGCCTCAATGTATGTCCTGTACAGGGCTGCATAACTCCGGGAGAAATCAAGTGGAAGGAAGGCAGAAACCAGGTAGACATCGCGCTGAAGACTAAATACGAATAGTTAGTTGAATAACTACATTTATATGTGATCCTACAGAAAGAGGGGCCGTCACACCGGAGCGGAAAGTATTTCCGCCCCGGCAAGACGGCCCCTTTTTCATTTTTATAAAACAGTCGCAAAGGCATGTGGATAAAAAGGGGGAGAGGTAAAAGGCTTTGCGGTAAGCCATCGGGACAAACAGTTGTATCCGCACAATCACCATCCCCACAATCACCATCCCCACAGTCACAATCCCCACAGTCACCCCCGCGCTCACACCTCAAGTGAAGTGAAACCGCCGGGCATGGGGCCTTTCGACGCCGTAATCCGCAGGCACGGCAAGAATTATGAGGAAAGCCTGAGTGAAAGAATCGGATAAGAAGCTCGTACTGTCCGAGCAGCGACAGCTGCGAGTTTACGAGCTTCTCCGATTCTCACGAAGGCTTTCCCATAATTCTCCGTGCCGAGGACAACGGCAGAGAAAGGCCCCATGCCCGGCGGTTCAGTTTGCTTTTGTCAATGTAATGGAATATAATGTACCTACCAACCAAAGGAGGTGCGGATATCATGAGAATACAATTTTGCGGAGCATCATCCGGAGTCACCGGATCATGTCACCTTATAACTACGGAAAAGCACAAGATACTGCTGGATTGCGGTCAGTTCCAGGGTGGAAGGGCCCAGGAGGCTCTCAACGCAGAGCCCTTTCCATTCGATCCGGCGGAGATAGATTATATGATACTGAGCCATGCTCATATAGATCATTGCGGCAGGATACCGCTTCTCGTAAAGAGAGGCTTCAAGGGCGATATATACTGCACTGACGCCACCGCCGATCTGCTTGATGTCATGCTCAAGGACAGCGGATATATCCATGAAAAGGAAGCAGAATGGAAGAACAAGAAGAACGAGCGCGCCGGAAGACCGCTCACAGAGCCCCTTTACACATTTAACGACGCTGTGGAT
>JAETSS010000205.1 GCA_021769545.1 Eubacterium sp. | reverse complement strand
AGGCTTTTCGCCGTTGCAGAGTGCAATGAAGATTATGCAAACCCGAAAAAGGAATGTACGCTTCTGATGGCCGCCGAAGGCTATGGATTTGAGGAGACCGTCTACTGGTACGATCGTCTCATGGATCATCTCGGCTGGGAAGACAAGGGAAAGGTCCTCTGCGGCGGTGTTTTCGACGTAGGTGATATCGAAGGCAATGAAAAGCTGCAGGAAGCCTATGAGCTTGGGCACAGACTGTAGTCAATGGGTTCGCAGGAGCTGATCATGCCGATCCATTCCAAAATTATGGCCCATTAGTCCCGAGTTCTTTGGAATATCACCCCTACTACGACTGTCATCACAGGTGAATTCCAAAAGGAGCATGCAAATTGCGAATGATCTTTGGAATCATCGCGATAAAATGACCGTCAGAATCCAATTATTCCAAAAGATACTGCTATACGCCCGGTGTCCTTTGGAACGGACCACCTGAGACTAGTCCATAAGCGCCTGAATTCCAAAAACCGTGCGCTTTTCCATAAAGAATTTTGGAATATCTGGCTCCAACCGACCCGCAACAGCAGCAATCGCCGCACTACCGGTTTTCCCCGTCCGTGCAGCGATTTTTTCAATTCTCCCGTTACACTCTGATCCTCTCCACAATGGAGCCTTTCCTTTCGATCGCGCCGTACACCGCAAGGGGCACGAGACAGCAGACCGCTGCAATGAGAACCACTGCCACGATGACCGGTATCACCGGCATCATGAACTCCACGCCCCGGTAATTGACGGCCTGATAGATGTAATATGTGACGCCCAGGCCTACCGTCGATGTAACGATCAGCGTTCCCGCCGTATAGATGAGTCCTTCGAAGATGAACATCCTGTTTCGCTGCTTTCCTGTCATACCGATGCTTTCCAGCACGGCCAGCTCCATCCGCCTGCTCTGGATATTGCAGGCTATGGTATTGATGTAATTCATGACTCCGATGAAGGCCAGGATCAGGATGATGGCAAGGCCCACCTGCGGCATATTGCCCTGTGCCTTTTCCATATACTTTAATCCGTCCAGCTTCGAATCGCAGGTGAAGTCTCTGAAAGAAGGATGCGAATTTATCAGCTCCAAAAGCTCCTTCTCCGTCTCTTCATCGTATTCTTCTGTATATTTGACCCCTATTTTATGGACGAAAGGTTCGTCTATGAACTCCCTCACGGCTTTCTCGCTGACAATGACCGTAGGCGGCAGTCCCATCATCGGGCCGAGGCAATACGAATCATCCGTAAGCGCTGCGATGTCAAATGCTCTCGTATTCTCCTGATCATCATACTGGGCACAGACCACTTGTTTGCCCTTGAGATCCTTATTGGTAAATTCCAGCCTGTCTCTGTAAAGGATGCAGCTTTTTCCCTGCATGAAGTCCTTCTTGCTGATCTTCTTGCCTCCGGCTTCCTCAAGCGCTTCATTGAGATAGTCAAAGGACTCCCCGTCTATGCCGACTATGAATGACCCGAAATTTTCCGGCTGCTGCTTGTACTCGTCGACGACATCCTCATAAGGGACCTCCATCCACATGTCGTAGGCTTCATGCATCCATATGTCGGAGAATTCCGGCTCCCACGGTACTGTGATCTCTCCGCACAGCATCGGATATACCTTCTCCACTCCCTCGATGTCACTGATATCTCCCATCAACTTATGGTCGATGAGCCGCTCCCACTGATCATGATTTTCCTTCGACATGGTATCATCCTTGACCACCATGTCCAGATCCATGAAATTGTAGATCATCGTCCTCGGTCCCTGGCTTTCCAGAAGAGATGCGATACACAGGAATACGGAAAGGCTTGCTGCCAGGGAAAGAATGACGATAATGGATCTTTTCTTATCGCCGAAGACCTGCTGCTTTGCCATACGGAAAGCTATGCTTCTCTTTCCTGTCTTCCTGCTGCCTTTGCTGCTGCCGCCCTGCCTGTATCTCACCGCATCCACAGGGGATATGGACATGGCCATTTTCGCCGGCTTGCGTCCGCTGACGTATACCGTTATCCCGACTATGACGATGGCAATGAGCACGATGAGAGGATTCAAAGACACGTCGATATCGCCTTTGATCTTCGTATATCCTGCAAGGGACTTGGAAATGGAAGGCACTGCCATGAGCGATACGGCGATGCCTGCAAGAAGCCCTGCGGCTATGCCCACAGCTCCTATGATACCTGTCTGCCGCTGCACGAATCTGTACACCTGACGCTCCGTCATACCCACGGTCTGCAAAAGTCCGTAGTACCTGATATTTCCCGACACGGAAATATACATGATGTTGTAGATCAGCAGATATGCACAGAGGCACGTAACCAGTATGATGACTGCAATTCCTGCCGCTATCTTGATCCCCTCCGCATAGTCGGACATGAAAAAGAGAGACTGCTGCTTTTCAAGCTCCATGCTTTCTATAAAAGCATTCTGCTCCTTTTCCGTCATGAATTTCTTGTCAAAATCGATGTAATACCTGCCGCAGTTCACATTGGAAACATCCCTGCCGGACTGATCGTAAAAGGCCTTTGACACACAGAAATCGTTTTTGCTGCCGTAGCCGTCCCACATACCGCAGATGGTGAATTCACCTTCACGCTCGCCGTTGCCGTCTCCGTATACCATGGAAAACGTATCTCCCACGTCAAGCCCCTCGAGGCCGCATTTTTCAAGGACTTCATCCGTGACCATGACTTCGTTTGCCTTTTCCGGATACCTGCCCTTTACCCAGTCTCTGGCAGGTCTTGCCATCTCGTTCCAATAGCTGTCGTCGAACCAGATAAGAGCGCTGTCTAAAGTATCGTCCTTTTCCGTGGAAACGGCATAACCTGCGATGGCAACGATACCGGTGGTTTTGAT
>JAETSS010000204.1 GCA_021769545.1 Eubacterium sp. | reverse complement strand
ACGACACTCAAGTATTTCAGAAACGAATACGAAGATCATATTTACAATAAGAAATGTACGGCAGGGTCATGTAAGGCTCTCATAACTTACAGCATTACGGATGCATGTAGGGGATGTACATTATGTTCAAAGCACTGTCCTGTTGAGGCTATCTCGGGCAGCGTTAAGGAAAAGCACGTTATCGACACTGAAAAATGTATCAAGTGCGGCAAGTGTCTGGAAACTTGCAAATTTGGTGCAATAGAGAAGAAATAAGGGAGGAGGAAAAGAAATGAATAAATTCAGACTGAATATAAACGGCAAAGAAGTTACAGGCCTTCCGGGTCAGACTATTCTTGAAGTTGCCAGAGAAAACGACATTTTCATTCCAACTCTCTGCTACGATGAAAGAACGAAGATCTACGGATCCTGCGGTATATGCATGTGCGAGGTGGAAGGAAATCCTAAGCTTTGCAAATCATGTGCAACAGAGATCGCACCCGGAATGGTGATAAGAACAAATACACAGAGAGTTATCGAATCGAGAAAGACGAATCTCGAGCTGCTGCTTTCAAATCACGTAGGCGACTGCAGACCGCCGTGCGTACTGGCATGTCCTGCTCAGACAGACTGTCAGGGATATGTGGGACTCATCGCCAACGGCGAATATGAAGCGGCTCTTGAGCTGGTGAAGGATAAGATCCCGCTTCCTGCTTCACTGGGAAGAGTATGTCCTCATCCTTGTGAAAAGGACTGCAGAAGAGGTCTCATCGACGAGCCTGTATCCATACAGTGGCTCAAGAGATTCGCTGCCGATCAGGATCTGATGAAGGAGGAAGCCTTCATTCCTGAATGTGAGCCTGATACAGGCAAGAGCGTTGCCATCATAGGCGGAGGTCCTATGGGCTTATCGGCTGCATATTTCCTGAGACAGATGGGACATGCGGTTACTATTTTCGAAGCGATGCCTAAGGCAGGCGGTATGCTGAGATACGGTATACCTGAGTACAGACTCCCTAAGGCAGTTCTCGACGAAGAGATACTTACGATACAGAAGATGGGTGTTGAGATCATCACAGATACGAAGATCGGTACGGATATCCCGTTCGAGACCGTTAAGGCTGATTTCGACGCTGTGCTTTTAGGTATCGGTGCATGGATATCGACAGGCGTAGGCTGCAAGGGCGAGGATGCTGAAGGCGTTATCGGCGGTATCGACTTCCTGCGTAAGGTCGTAAGAAACGAAGAGATAGAGCTTGGTGAAAAGGTTGCCATCGTAGGCGGCGGAAATACTGCTATGGACGCCTGCAGAACGGCGGTAAGACTGGGAGCCAAGGAAGTTTACAATATATACAGAAGAACCAAGGACGAGATGCCTGCCGACATGGTAGAGATCGAAGAGGCCGAAGAGGAAGGCGTTATCTTCAAGAACCTGACCAATCCTTTAGAGGTTGTAAAGGACGAGAACGGTCATGTCAAGGAAGTGATCCTGCAGGTTATGGAGCTTGGCGAACCTGATGAATCGGGAAGAAGAAGACCTATACCTGTAGAGGGCAAGACGGAGACTATCGCCATAGATACGATGATTCTTGCCATCGGACAGGCAGTAGACGCTTCCATGTTCGAATGCGACAAGACGAGAAAGAACGCCATCGCATACGATAAGGAAACCTTCATGACCAGCATTCCTGGAGTATTTGCAGGCGGAGACTGTGGTAATGACAAGATCTCCATCGCAGTAGAGGCCATTGCAGACGCAAGAAAGGTATCCGACGTAATAGATTCATATCTCGACGGCGAGATCATCAAGTATGAAAAGCCTTACTTCGTGCAGAGAGATGACATAACGGAAAAGACCTTCGAAGACAGAGAGAGAATGTGCAGACCTGTTATGCCTCAGCTGCTTCCTGAAGAACGTAAGGACAACTTCAGCGAGGTCATTCCTGAGGGATACACTCCTGAGGAGGCGGAAGCAGAAGCTTCAAGATGTCTCGAGTGCGGATGCCACGATTACTTTGAGTGTAAGCTGATAGATCTGGCAAATCAGTACGACGTGCATCCTGAAAGATTTGAAGGAGACAAGAACGCCATCGACTTTGAGGACAATCATCCGTTCATCGTAAGAGATCCTAACAAGTGCATACTCTGCGGTCTCTGCGTAAGAGTCTGCGACGAGGTAATGGGAGTAGGCGCGCTTGGTCTCGTTCACAGAGGCTTTGACACAGTAGTAAAACCTAACCTTGAAAAGCCTCTTATCGAGTCGGGCTGCATATCCTGCGGTCAGTGCGTAAGCGTTTGCCCTACAGGTGCTTTACAGGAGAGAACCACTATGGTCAAGGAAACTCCTGTTGCAACGCTGGAGACAGACACTACATGCTCATACTGCTCTGTAGGCTGCAGTCTCAAGCTGGAAAGCTACGGAGATATGCTTATCAAGGCAAACCCTGATAAGGAAGGAACCGTAAATGCAGGTCTTGCATGCGGCAAGGGAAAATGGGGATTCGACTGCTCCATGCTGGAGGATAAGCTGGAAGAACCTCTTATCAAGGAAGACGGAGAATTCAGAGAAGCAGATTATCACGAAGCACTCGTTCTTATCGCCAAGAGATGTCAGTCCATCGGCGCCAAGTACGGTAAGGATGCTATCGGAGTTGCTGTTTCCGACAGATATACAAATGAAGAAGCCTATGCTATCAAGAAGATGGCAGAAGCAATGGGCGCAAAGATATTCTGCATGAACCACAGACAGAGCGGTATCAAAGCTGTTATCGGCCACGATGCATCCCCTAATACGATAGATGAGCTGCTTTCCACGGATGTTATACTGGCAGTAGGCTTCAATACTACCGACAATCCTGTTATCCAGCTCAAGATGAAACAGGCTGCCGAAAGAGGA
>JAETSS010000203.1 GCA_021769545.1 Eubacterium sp. | reverse complement strand
AAGGGCTGAGGGTGAAAAGAAATCCGCGATACTTATAGCCGAGGGTAACAAGGAAGCCGTGATACTGGAGGCCGAGGCGTCGAAGCAGGCCGCCATCAAGGCCGCAGAGGGTGAAGCGGAAGCCATCCTCATGGTACAGAAGGCCACGGCAGACGGTATCAGAATGCTCAGTGAAGCCGACGCTACGAAAGAAGTGCTGACGCTCAAGAGTCTCGAAGCCTTTGAAAAGGCAGCGGACGGCAAGGCCACCAAGATCATCATACCTGCGGAGATACAGGGCATGGCAGGACTTGCAAGCTCCCTTACGGGTATCGTAGACGGGACAAAAACCAACACCGTCAAAACGGTAAAGACAGATAACGCATAGATCGACATATATCCCAATATCGGATCCAAAAACGACAGGCGATTTGCAGAAAGCAGTAAAAAGCTTCTGCGGATCGCTTTTGCGTTTGAGGCCTTCCGTGTTTTTTCCCGACTGTACCCTAAAAAAACATAAATGAAGGACAAAGCATATAATTTATGGTATAATAAACATTACTTATAAACATTTTTAGGAGAAACTGAATGTACCTTTTACTGATCTATTTTTTGATACTGATTATACCATTGATAGTTATGCCTAAACATATCAGACTCGGGACTCTGTCTCCATATCGTACGGTGATGCAGGCGACGCTGGTCACAACAGCGGCGGCGGCAATAGTGTTCATGGCGGCATCCATGGCGGGACAGGGGCTTTTCGCTCAGATGAAGGAGCTTACAGATGATATGGCCAAGGAGCTTGCAGGCAATCCCATGATCGCAGATGCTTTCGGACAGGCATCGGTAAGCGAAGCCGACAGAGCAAAGATGTTCGAACAGATATATGATCAGACCTTTGCGGTGATGCCCGCATGCATAATGACCATGGGAGCGGTAGTAGCCTATATAGAATACATGATAATGGCTAAGCTCATGGGAAAACGCAGACCGGTGAAAAAGCTGCCGAAATTCAGAGAATTTTCATTCCCACACAGCGCATTCATGGGAATCATGGGAATGTACCTCATCACATGGATATTGACGGAAATGGGAGCATTTTCTGATAATATGATGTATGCAAATATAAATTTCATATTTGACTTTGCGTTTTCCATCCAGGGACTGTCGGTGGTTTTGATGCTGTGCTATGCCAAAAGACTGCCAAAGGCGCTGGGCATCGTTGCAGCCGTTATCCTGTGGATGACCTTTATAGGAAAGATGCTGCTGGTCATACTGGGAATGATGGACCTTATATTCAATATCAAGGAAAGGCTGCTGAATATCAACGGTAGGGTAAGATAGCCGCATGAACTTTAGGAGAGAGATATGTATGTTGGAAGAATAGAAAAACTGCTGGCTCATTACACTATAGTTCCCATGTGTATAATAAATTCATCGGGAAAGGTGACAAGAGCCAACAAAAAAATCGCGGATGTATTCAAATACGACGGGATCGTAGACGGAGACATTTTCGCACTGACAGGCATCAAGCTGCCGGAGATAGTGCGGGCCGCACAGGAAGGCACGACGCTGTATCTTAAGCGAAACGACAAGGCCTTCAAGGTCCTTTCGGAATTCATCGGAGAAGGCGAGACGGCTTCGATAATGATATGCTTCATCGACAATACCTCCTTTGAGAATCTCAAGGACCTCTATAACGATGACAAAGCATGCGTTGCGCTGATAAACGTGGACAACATGGATGTGCTGATCTCCGGAGGCGGGGAAGACCGCGAGCTGGAGATATCCACGGTGATAGATAAGCTGATAAGGGGATGGAGCAACAAAATGGGAGCAGCCATCTCAAGATGCAAGGAGCACCTTTATGAGATGGTCCTCACCCATAAGAATTACAAGGATCTGGTCAACAGGAAATTTTCCATACTTGATGACGCCAGAGAGATAGAGACCAATTCCGATTTCCCGGTGACCCTCAGTATCGGTATCGGCATTGGCGGCAAGACCCTTGCGGAGAGCGAGGATTATGCACAGGATGCCCTTGACCTTGCACTGGGACGCGGCGGCGATCAGGCGGTGGTAAAAAACGTAAGGAACTTCGAGTACTACGGCGGCAAGACCCAGAGCGTCGAAAAGGGCTACAAGGGCAAGTCCAGGATAATCGCTCATGCCCTCAAGCTCCTCATGACCCAGTCGTCGAAGATCTTCATAATGGGCCACAGCAACCCGGACCTCGACTGCTTCGGGGCAGCTCTGGGGATATGCAGGATCGCCAAGACCGTAGACAAGGAGACATATATAGTGATGAATTCGTATAACAGTACCCTTGAAGACATCGTCACAGATGCCAAGGAGACGGAGGAATATGAATTCATCAACGCCGATAAGGCCCTTTCCCTGGCAGACGAGAATTCTCTGGTGGTAGTGGTGGACACCCACAGGCCGATACTGGTAGAATCCATCGAGCTGGTGGAAAAGGTGGGCAGAACGGTTGTAATAGACCATCACAGAAAGTCGGAGGGGTGTCTTCCGAATCTCATACTGTCGTACATGGAGTCGTATGCGTCCTCGGCATCGGAGCTTGTCACCGAGATCGTTCAGTACGCATGTGAGAAGAGGGTCCTCACCAAGATGGAGGCCGACGCATTGCTGGCCGGGATCATGGTGGATACCAACAGGTTCGCCGTAAAGGCAGGCGTAAGGACCTTTGAGGCAGCATCGTGGCTCAGACGTGCAGGGGCCGATCTGGAAAAGGTCAGGAGATATTTCCAGGCGGATTCCGAAAGTTTCAGGATCAGGGCCATGTGCATCGCCAACGCCCAGTTCTTCGAAGGCGGTATAGCCATGTCGGTGTGTCCGGGAGAAAACCCCAATGCTCAGATCGTCAACTCACAGGTGGCGGATGA
>JAETSS010000202.1 GCA_021769545.1 Eubacterium sp. | reverse complement strand
ATCCTTCGTCTCATCTAACGATAATTTAAGGGAAACCGCCAGAGCCAGAACAGTCGCCTTTTTCGGGCTGTAATCTTTATCACTTCGTATTTTGGAAAACAGCTTTCGGTCAATATTTGCTCCTTTGTAAACCTCCGTATCCTTTCTGCCTTTCTCATCAATAAGCCTCAGCAGCATTTCGGTAAAGGTCTCTTCCATATTATCCAAAAGCTCTTCGAGCTTCCTTCCATCGTAAGGCCGTATTTCTTCACAGACTCTCGCGCCTGCCGCAGGTAATGGCGGCTCAGCGCCCTGCATCGGAAGCCCCGGCCCTGCTGTCCTGCTGAAGGTATACGCACCAGACTCCGATTCTTCCCAGAAACGCGGATCATAATGCCTGTTGATGTAACGACTGACATCTTTCAGCCTTTTTTTACTGAACGGGAATCGCTCCCTGCTGTCAATTACCAGATAGATATCCATTTCGTTTTCTGACAGAAAACTTCTAGCCGCTGAGACCGCAGCTCTCATGCATTGTTCCTGTACCCGGCTTCCCGCATCAGGCAGGAAAATGGGAACTGCAATGGATGAAAACCGGCGCTCTTTTGCCAGTAAAAATACATTCCTGTATGCATCGGAAAGCTCCGGCGCTTTGAGCAAATGCCAGAATGTGCCTTTGGAAATTGCCATAGGAATGGTATGTTCAGCAACAATGCCCCAGGCTTCTGCTGCGGCAGGACTATATGCTCCGGATTCTTCCTGAACAGCAGCATCAACCTTTATCGCTGCACTGCCCTTGCTGATGAGTTGAAAAGGCATGGCCTGCTCCCCCTTTCACCGTTGCCACCATTGTCTGTACATGAATTTGATGCTACAGCAGCGTCTCCGCATCCTTTTCGCTACAGCATTTCCGTGGCTGCCGCCAGTACATACCCAATGGCTTCATGAATAACCAGATTCGCTTTATTATCGTACTGCGTCGTGCTTTTATTGATGAGTACCAGATTGTCTCCCCTGAAGTAATTGATCAGACCGGCCGCCGGATATACCACCAGAGAAGTGCCTCCCACGATGAGGGTGTCAGCTTCGCTTATGGCTTTTACAGCGCCCACCATCACATCGTTGTCAAGGGGTTCCTCGTACAGGACCACGTCAGGCTTCACCGTTCCTCCGCACTTACGGCATTTTGGGATCCCATGCTGACAGTTTTCTTCATCCATCACATAATCCAGATCGTAGCTTGCTCCACAGTCCATACAGTAATTCCTCATAACTGATCCGTGGAGCTCGTAAACGCTGCGGCTGCCTGCCTTCTGATGAAGTCCGTCTATGTTCTGCGTCACTACTGCCGTAAGCTTTCCCTCTTCTTCAAGGGCCGCCAGCGCCAGATGCGCCTTGTTGGGCTGTGCATCCGGATATATGAGATTCTTCTTGTAATAGTCGAAGAACATCTCCGTATGGCCGTCAAAAAATGTTCTCGAGAGCATATGCTCCGGCGAATATCCGTATTCATTCATAGCCTTATAAAGACCTGATTCCGATCTGAAATCCGGGATATTGCTTTCGGTGGAAACTCCCGCACCTCCGAAGAACACTACTTTTTTGCTCCTGTCTATGATCTCCCTTACTCTGCTGTCCATCTATGTCCTCCTAGTTACCTGTTGCAAAAAACGGTCTCAAAACCGATGCTACATTAGACAGCGGCATGGTCTGCAGCCATACGTGTCCCGGTCCGGTAATAACGGTATTGAACAGACCTTCACCGCCCAGGAACTTGTTCTTCATTCCCGGCACCGACTGTATCTCCATATTGCAGGTAGCCGACATAGCCGCCAGATGACCCGTGTCCACTACCAGCTTCTGTCCTGCCTTGAGCTCATATTCCACCACATGGCCGTCAAATTCAGCGAAGGCTATACCGCTGCCGCTGAGCTTCTGAAGTATGAAACCTTCTCCTCCGAAAAGGCCCGTGCTGAGCTTCTTCGTAAAGAATGTAGAAAGCTCAACGCCCATTTCCGCCGCCAGGAATACTCCCTTCTGGCATATCATTTCGTTTCCCGGCGATATCTGGAACGCCTTCAATGAACCCGGAAAGCTGGATGCAAATGCTATCAGTCCTCTGCTTCCCTGTGCTGTATATATGTTCTGGAAAAGCTTTTCTCCCGCGAACATTCTGCCGAGAGCCTTTCCCACTCCTCCATTGCTTGTGGTCTCCATCTTCATGTTTGGCGACATCCATGACATTGCGCCGCCTTCCGTTATCATCTGTTCACCGGCTTCCAACTGACAGATCACTACCGGCAGTGTTTCTCCCTTTATTTCATATTTCATAATTCAAAACCTCTTCCTCTCTATATGATCAAGTTTACAATGCTGTTTTATAAAGTATATAACCTTTTACATATTTTTTCAATCAGTCCGGATAAATTTTGCTTTCTATTGAATTCACCTCTGTGAGATGCTTCCAATACCTCACCGGCATGAAATTCTTCTGACATCTCGGATTGGTGCGCTCTTTGATGGCTATGTTCTCGAAGTAATTTCGCCACAGTCTTCGATAGTCCTTTTCATCATTGGACACCTGCGGTATATCCGTATCGTCAAACTGCGATATATACCATTTTTTCCGATATGCCACCAGCGCCTTGTCTCTTCTTATATCGTGTATTATAAAGGGCTCGTTTTTGTACCTGTCGCAGAAATGACCGGCTATAAGCTCCAGCACATCGTTGTCAGGCTCGATACGGGCATACAGCACATCGTTTTCCATGACGGAAAAGCGCACGAACTGCAGCATCCTTTCCTTTTCCACGTTTATCTTTTTTTCTAGGCACTGTATATCGTATACTATAGGATCGCCGTGTAGGGACGAGAGCTTTCCGCCCTTGCGAAAGCCCAGCACGATATATTTCAGTATCTTGGTCT
>JAETSS010000201.1 GCA_021769545.1 Eubacterium sp. | reverse complement strand
TC
This sequence comes from Eubacterium sp., assembly GCA_021769545.1. Next base: position 2,916 of record JAETSS010000201.1, on the reverse strand, counting down.
TGAAAGGTTCGTAAGATCGAAGGCCGATCTCTATTGACGGGATGGGTTCACAAAAGCAGTGATATAGACTTTCGGACTCCTTATGGCCGGATTTCGCAGGAAGATTTTTGTTGGTTGTGCACAGATTCATGAGACGTGCCTGGAACATACGTTGACTTATACTGCATAACGCTGAATACTGCCTTATGTAATCATACGATGAAACTGGTCAGCGTTATGCAGTCTGGTTTCACGGCAGGTGAAATCGTTAAGCAGTATAATTTGCGCGCAGCCGGCGGACAATCGGCCGCAAAGGCAGGTGCAAGGGAGATTTCGAGAGGCTGTTTACAGGAAAGAGAGGAAAAAGTATGACAAAGGAAAGAATGGATGCGGCAATGCGGAAGGCGGAGGCGTATATCAGATCACTTACGATAGATTCCGCTGTCAATGTGCCTGCGGAAATCGTAGCAGACGAGAAAAAGTTTTTTACATGGGACAATGAGAAACGCACACCCGGCGACAAGCCGTACCTCTTCGACTGGAGCTATTACAACGGGGTAGTCATGGAGGGGCTGTATGATATTTATGAGGTGGATCCTGAGACGAATTCCGCGTACCTCGCTTATGTAAAGGAGTACCTGGACGCCATGATCGTGTCAGACGAGAGCGGGCACAAAGCGCTCTCTCCCAATCTGGCCGGATACGTGGATCATCACGGTGCGGACTGCTATAAGACGGCGGCTTTGATGGTCCGTGTCGGCATATCCGAAAAGAATGAGGATTATATGCAGATCTGTGCAGATCTGTACCGTGATCTGACGGATACTGCATATATCAACACCAGCGGCCATATTGTTCCTGTGGAGTATACCGAGGAAAGTCTTGGTCATAACTACTGGCATGGCTGGGCGGATAACACGGCACCAATGTACAAGGTATGGCTGGACGGAATTTATATGCTGCAGCCCTTTATCTCCCGCTATGCCGCCGAGGCAGGGGATGCGGGACAGCTTGCCCTTGTGCAGGAGAGGCTGAACTGGGTAAAGGAGACCATGGCTGCGCCTGACGGCATGTACTGGCATGCCGCAAACAGCGCGGATGATCTCTGCAGATTTCACTGGACCCGCGCCATGGGCTGGTACGGTATGGCGATGGTGGACGTGATGGAGGTGCTGCCCGGGGAATACATGGAGGAGCGGAAGGAAGCGTTGAAGCTCTTTGTGGACGGCGTATTAAAGTATCAGGATGAAAGCGGATTGTGGGCGAATGTGGCAGACTGGGAAGTCACGGAAACGAACCTTCTGGAGGTCAGCGGAACTGCTATGATGGTCTATACGATCCTGAAGGGGATCCGTAACGGATGGCTGGAGGAGTCCTGCAGAGAGCCTGCGGTCAGGGCGTTTGCCGCCATGACGGAGCTGAAGCTGGATGAGGAAGGCCTGCACGATATCTATTTAAAGGCGACTGCCAACAACACGGACAATTATCAGGATCCCGAGTATTATCTGACGGATGAAGGAAAGGGAAGCGGACCTTTCATCATGGCATATTCGGAGATGCTGCGAGGATTATCTGAAAAAAGCAGTTGACATGCCGGGAAACTTATCATATAATATAAAACTGTGTGACAGTGTTTCCAAGCGCCGAGCCAAAGCCCCGGCGAAGCGTTTGAAATGATAGAAAACAAGTCCTGTGAAAGCCTGTAACGTAGCCGGACATCTGCGGAGCAGGAAAGAAGCCGGACAACGATGGATCTGCTGAAACTGGTCCGATGAAAACAGTAATACGGAGGAAATATCATGAAAACTTTTATGGCAAGTCCTGCTACGATCAATAGAAAATGGTATGTAGTAGATGCTACAGATATGACTCTTGGACGCCTTGCTTCTGAGGTTGCCAAGGTTTTGAGAGGAAAGAATAAGCCCATTTTCACTCCTCACATGGACTGCGGTGATTTTGTGATCGTTATCAATGCGGAGAAGATCAAAGTTACCGGTAAGAAGATGGATCAGAAGATTTACCGTCATCATTCCGATTATGTGGGCGGTATGAAGGAAGCTACCCTGCGTGAGAAGTTAGCTCAGAAGCCTGAGCAGGTGATCGAACTTGCTGTCAAGGGCATGCTTCCCAAGGGACCTTTAGGAAGACAGATGTTCACAAAGCTTCATGTATATGCAGGACCTGAACACAAACATGCGGCACAGAAGCCTGAAGTATTAACATTTTAATGAGAGGGACTGAAAGGAGAAATTAAAATGGCTAAAACAGCAGAAAGATATCACGGAACCGGAAGAAGAAAAAAATCTATCGCAAGAGTTTATTTAACACCGGGAAAAGGTAATATTGTAATCAATAAAAGAGATATTGACGAATACTTTGGTCTTGAGACCTTAAAGGTTATCGTTCGCCAGCCCTTAGCGGCTACTGATACAGTAGATAAATTTGACATCCTTGTAAATGTAAAAGGCGGCGGATACACAGGCCAGGCAGGTGCCATCAGACACGGTATTGCAAGAGCGCTTCTTACCGTTGACGCAGATTACAGACCCACATTGAAGAAAGCAGGATACTTAACAAGGGATCCTCGTATGAAAGAAAGAAAGAAATACGGTCTCAAAGCTGCCCGTCGTGCACCACAGTTTTCAAAGAGATAAGGATTACTGCGAAGTGCAGTATATGGAAAGAGTTCCCGAACTTGTTCGAGGGACTCTTTTTATATACTGCACTTCATAGGAAGCCAAGAGATGACCGACATGGAGCGAAGCGGAATGGAGGTTATCTCTTGGCTTCGCAGTAATCCGGGGCGTGGGAATGCCTGAAAGCCCAATGATTTCGAGGATTTTTGATGTTAAATAGTTGGATGGCATAGTGTATAGAAAAAGATAGAATTTTAAATTGTGAAGAAAAAATATGTATGCTAGAATAGTACATGGACAA
>JAETSS010000200.1 GCA_021769545.1 Eubacterium sp. | reverse complement strand
AGCTGGGCGGAGAGGATGCTAAGATCACCTTTTACGGACAGACTATAGAGCAGCGAATGAACGGCACATGCGCCGGAGGTACAGGCGCGTTCATAGACCAGATGGCGGCGCTTCTCAACACGGACGCGTCGGGGCTCAACGATGCTGCCAAGAAGCATTCCATGATATACCCTATAGCCGCAAGATGCGGAGTTTTTGCCAAGACGGATATACAGCCCCTCATCAACGAGGGTGCGCCTATAGAGGATCTGGCGGCTTCGATCTTTCAGGCCGTGGTAAATCAGACCATAAGCGGTCTCGCCTGCGGTCATACCATAAAGGGCAAGGTGGCATTCCTGGGAGGCCCCCTTTCGTTCCTGTCGGAGCTGAGAAAGAGATTCATCGAAACACTGGAGCTCAAGGATGATGAAGTCATTTTCCCTGAAGACTCGAAATATTTCGTAGCCATAGGAGCTGCTCTGAATTCGGTGAAGTACGAAGAAGTCAGATTCAGTGAGATAATGGACAGGATAGAGCATGCCGATCCAAATTCACTGTCTGATACCAAGCACATAGCTCCGCTGTTTGCAGATGCAGACGATTACAAGGTATTCAGAGACAGGCACCTGCAGGACAAGATAAAACGCAAGGACATAAAAAAGGCCAGAGGCAAGGTGTTCCTCGGCATAGATGCAGGTTCCACAACCACCAAGGCAGCCCTTATAGACGAGGACAAGAACCTGCTGTACTCGTATTACACGGGCAATGAAGGAAAACCGCTGGATGCAACCATGAACATGTTCAAGGAGCTGTATTCACTGCTTCCTTCCAAGGCATACATAGCTAACGTGACTGCCACGGGCTACGGCGAGGGCCTGATAAAGGCGGCATTCAAGGCCGATCTGGGCGAGATAGAGACCATGGCCCACTACAAGGCGGCGGAGGAATTCCTGCCGGGGGTGGACTTTATACTGGATATAGGCGGACAGGACATGAAGTGTATGCGTATCAAGGACGGAGCCATATATAACATCATGCTCAACGAGGCGTGCTCGTCGGGCTGCGGCTCCTTTATAGAGACGTATGCGAAATCCGTCAACATGGATGTACAGTCCTTTGCAAACGAAGCGCTGTTCGCAAAGGCTCCCGTAGATCTGGGAACGAGATGTACCGTATTCATGAATTCAAAGGTAAAGCAGGCGCAGAAGGAGGGAGCGACCATAGGGGACATTTCCGCAGGCCTGTCGTACTCCGTCATCAAGAACGCTCTTTACAAGGTAATAAAGCTCAGGAACCCTGAGGACGCCGGTGATAAGATCGTCGTACAGGGAGGTACTTTCCTAAACGACGCCGTACTGCGCGCCATCGAGAACATCATGGGCAAGGAGATCGTGCGTCCCGACATAGCCGGGCTCATGGGAGCCTACGGCGCCGCATTGATCGCAAGAGAGCATTACGTTAAGGATACCGTTTCATCGGTAATAACTCCTGACGATATAGCCACATTCCATGTGAAGACCAGCCATGTGAGATGCAAGGGATGTGAAAACAACTGCATGATGACCATAAACCAGTTCAACGACGGCACCAGGTTTTTCACAGGCAACAGGTGCGAGCGGGGAGAAGGCAAGCCTGCTCTGGAAAGCAACAAGCTGCCTAACCTTTACGAATACAAGCTGAAAAGGCTGTTCAGATACAAGCCTCTCACCGTTGAGGAATCAAAGCGAGGCATCATAGGCATACCGAGAGTGCTGAATATGTACGAGAACTATCCGTTCTGGTTCATCCTCTTTACGAGACTGGGATTCAGCGTCATGCTTTCGCCGACTTCAAGCAAGAGCATGTACGAGAAGGGTATGGAGACCATTTCCTCCGACACGGCATGCTATCCGGCAAAGCTGGTACACGGACATATCAAGTGGCTGGTGGATCAGGGCATAAAGTGGATTTTTTATCCAAGCATCAACTATGAGAGGGAAGAGGATCCCTCTGCGCCAAACCACTATAACTGTCCGATTGTCGCCACCTATCCCGAGGTTATCGGCAATAATATGGATGATATTTTTGAGGAAAACGGAGTAACCTTCTCTCATCCATTCATCCCTTATGACAACGATGAATTCCTGGTGCGGGAAATGTACCGGGTGCTGAAGCGGACCGGCGTTTCCAAAACCCATGTGGAATATGCGGTAAAGCGGGGACGCAAGGAAACGAAGCGCTTTAAGGATGACGTGAAAAAGAAGGGAGAATATTCCCTCAAATATGCAAGGGAGCATAAAAAGAAGACCGTTGTTCTGGCCGGGCGGCCGTACCACCTGGATCCGGAAATCAACCACGGCATTGACAAGATCATCAGCTCCTTTGATATGGTCGTTGTGACGGAGGATTCCATCGCTCACCTTGGAAAGCTCAAGCGGCCTATCCGCGTACTGGATCAGTGGATGTACCATTCCCGCCTTTACAAGGCAGCCCAGTTTGTGGGGACCACCGACGACGTGGAGCTGGTACAGCTGAATTCCTTTGGCTGCGGTCTTGACGCGGTAACGACGGATCAGGTAGAGGAAATTACAAAGAAGAATAACAAGCTGTACACGGTGCTGAAAATAGACGAAGGCTCCAATCTGGGAGCTGCCAGAATCCGTATCCGATCTCTGAAAGCGGCTATGGATGAGCGGGAGAAAAATCAGATCCGCCACGTTGAGGATAACCAGCCTTATGAGCGCAAGCTTTTTACAAAGAAAATGCGCAAAGAGTATACCATCCTCATTCCGGAAATGGCGCCCCTTCACTTCCAGTTCATGGAGACAGCTCTGGGAAGAGCGGGGTACAAAGCCGTCCTGCTGCCGACTGTTGATAAAAACGCGGTGGATGAAGGTCTGAAGTACATAAATAACGACGCCTGCTATCCGACCATCGTTACACTGGGACAGATCATCTCCT